>NZ_MUFL01000003.1:0-79541 GCF_001995355.1 Salinivibrio sp. PR919
CAGTGGCACGGGTGCCAGTAATAAAATCTCAGGGAAGCCAAACCAACGCTCGGCTACTGTCTCACTCACCAGCGGATTGACAATACTGATAGCTAATACGCCAAGCGCCGCAAGCCAGCCACCGCGGCGAGACCATTTCGCCGCGCGCTTTTGCAAGTCCCCTTCCGTTTTCATCACCAGCCAAGTGCCACCAATATAGATGTAGGCGGCGGTCACACAAAGGCCACTTAACAGTGCGAACAAATACGCCCCTGTGCTGTCATCAAACGCCAGTACATAGCGGCCAATCATGTAGCCTTGTGTCATCGACGCGATAAACGAGCCCGCTTTAAAGCAGCGATCCCAAAGGTCTTTGCGCTCTGGTTTCACTTTGGCACGAAAATCAAACGACACACCACGTAGAATAAGACCCGCCAGCATCACGGATGTAGGCAAATACAACTCGGTCAAAATCATGCTGTGTGCCGCAGGAAAGGCAATCAACAACAAACCTACCGCCAGTACCAACCACGTCTCGTTCGCATCCCAGAATGGGCCAATCGATGCAATCATACGGTCTCGCTGCGCTTGGTTGCAGCTCGGCAACAGCATCCCCACTCCAAGGTCGTAGCCATCGAGCACGGCATACATAAATACCGAGAAGCCAAACAGCAGCAGATAAATTTCAGGCAGATAAGGAGTTATGCTCATGCGTTCACCTCTTTATTCGGCTGAGCGTGGTTGTCTGACTGGTACTCGGGCAGACGTTTTTTGGCTAAGAAGAACAAGGTACGGATATACGCCACCATCAACACCGCGTAGAGCGTAAGGTAGATAGTTAACGTAATGCCGACATGCGAGCTTGCCACGGGTGTCACCGCATCCGCGGTTTTTAGCACCCCCTGCACTAGCCAAGGTTGACGACCGATCTCTGTGACATACCAGCCTGAAAGCGTGGCTACCCAACCCGAGAATGTCATGGCGACCAGCCCCATCAGATGCCACTTCGGCATCGGTTGATTACGCCATACGCGATAAGCGGTAAACCAGCTCACCACCAGCATAAGCACACCCACTCCGACCATAATGCGGAAGCCGAAGAACAATGGCTTCACCGGCGGATGATACTCAAAGCTTTCTAAGCCTTTGATCTCACCGTCGAGTTTGTGAGTCAAAATCAAGCTCGCCAGATTCGGGATCCCCACTTCAAAGTCGTTAGAGCGTGTTTCTTCGTTTGGAACCGCAAACAGCAGCAAAGGCGCGCCCTGCTCGGTTTCCCACACACCTTCCATCGCCGCGATTTTTTGTGGCTGATGCTCGAGTGTGTTTAGGCCGTGCATGTCACCAACAAGCACCTGCAATGGGATCAGAATTGCTGCAGCGGTAATACCCACTTTCAAAGGCTTGTCCGATACGCCTGAAGTCGGTGACTTTAATTTCTGATAAGCAGAGATCCCCGCGATTAAGAAAGAAGCGGTCAAACCAGACGCTAATAGCATATGGCTTAAGCGGTATGGCATCGACGGATTGAAAATCACTTCAAACCAGCTAGTTGGGTGCACCACACCATCAATGATTTCAAAACCGGTTGGGGTATGCATCCAGCTATTGAGCACCAAAATCCAGAATGCAGAAATGGTGGTACCAATCGCCACGAGCAGGGTTGCGAGGGTATGAACCCAATTCGGCACACGGTTCTTACCAAACAACATAATGCCAAGGAAGGTGGCTTCCATGAAAAATGCCGTCATCACTTCATAACCCAATAATGGGCCAGCGATGTTGCCGACTTTCTCCATAAATCCGGGCCAGTTGGTCCCGAATTGGAAGCTCATCGTGATGCCGGACACTACGCCCAGCGCGAAGGTCAACGCAAACACTTTGACCCAGAAGTAATAGGTATCTAGCCAGATTTGCTCACCGGTACGGTTATATCTGAACTTGAAAAACACCAGCATCCACCCTAAGGCGATCGTTATAGTGGGAAAAAGGATGTGAAAGCTGATGTTGGCCGCAAATTGGATCCGCGACAACATTAAGGTATCTAACATGACATTACCCTCAGGAGTTTAACTGCCCGATTGTTCGTTGGACTTACTGTGAAACAACTTGCCAGACAGCTCGAGAAGCTTGCCGACACTGCTGCCCAGTTTCATCAGGTTCTTCAAATGCTCAGGTTTCATTTGCTGAACATCGTCAAACCAATGGTTAAACAGCTCGAGAAGATCGTGGATCTCATGCAACTGCTTAACCGAATGACTCTCAGCGTCATCTTCACTTCGCATAAAGTGTGCACGCAGCATAGATAAGGTGGGATCCACCTCTCGCTTCTTCCTCTCAGCGAGTACCTGCTGCGCCAACTCCCAGATGGTGCCGTTAGGCACAAAGTAATCCTTTCTATCTCCGGGGGTACGCTGTGAGCGAATCAAGTTCCAGCCGTGCAATTCTTTGGTTGCCATGCTGACATTGCCACGAGATATATTGAGCGCCGACACAATGTCATCGGCACTTAACGGTTTTTCACTCAACACAATCAGTGCCAGCATTTCGCCGACCGAGCGGTTAAATCCCCACCGACTTCCCATTTCGCCGAAATGCATCACCACATTTCTTAGCTCTTGCGACAGCTCCATCTTGATCTCCCTCACAGTGCT
This sequence comes from Salinivibrio sp. PR919, assembly GCF_001995355.1. Lineage (NCBI taxonomy): Bacteria > Pseudomonadati > Pseudomonadota > Gammaproteobacteria > Vibrionales > Vibrionaceae > Salinivibrio > Salinivibrio sp. PR919. The sequence goes on from NZ_MUFL01000003.1 coordinate 2,634, forward strand.
TCTGGGGAATGATACGGAGTTTCTTTGCTGAGGATCAATGAATATTTCGAATTTTCAGAAATTATTGAAAATAAAAAAGTCGATTTGTAACAAGGAATGAAGGAGAGTTATGAATACGTTACRTTTGCGGGAAGGAGAATCGACTAAGACTGCATAGGTTAAGCGCTTTCGCCGCACAGCGAAAGAGCGATGACATACTCAGATACATATTTGATAGATTTATAAACAACGGTAGTCATTTGAATCACCAACAAATAAGGTAGCTATCATTATGAGCGATGAATAATTTTCTGGAAAAACTGCGCCTAGCCTTACTCGGACATCTACACTTTTACGAGCATATGTGGAGTCTATAAAAAGGTAATGACTCCGCGGGTTTGGACAACGGGAAGTAAGTAGTTATGTTCAAAAAGACTCAACGCGCGCTAGACGCTTGCCAGAAAGAAAAAGCAGAGCTTCAAGCAGAGCTTAATGCTCTCCAACAACACATCGCCTCAATTTTATTTACGCCCGACGGGACGGTCATCGATGTGAATGATCGTTTACTTGCCATTATCGGTTACCAGCGAGACGAGGTAATCGGTCAGCATCACCGCGCAGTCTGTTTTGAGGACACGGCAAACTCGTCAGAATATCGCCAATTCTGGCAAGCACTGGCGCAAGGAAAATCTCAGCAAGGCGTGTTTAGACGCCGCCACAAAGAGGGGCATGAAATCTGGATGGAAGCAACCTATGTGCCCATCAAAGATGAAAATGGGAAAGTCACCAAGATACGTAAACTTGCCGCTGACGTTACCCAGCGATACCAACAATCAAAGCGTCAAGACGCTATATTGGAAGCCATTGATCGCTCATTGGCAGTAATAGAATTTGAGCCGGACGGTACTATTATTCGCGCCAATAAAAATTTTCTTAGTACGGTCCACTATAAAGACAGTGAGATTATCGGTCAGCATCACCGTATTTTTTGCGACCAAGACTTCTACGATGAGCTCCCCCACTTTTGGCAATCACTGGCAGACGGTCAATTCACCGCAGGACAATATTTACGCCGCGATAAATACGGCAATGAGGTATGGCTAGAAGCCACGTACAACCCTGTGTTCGATGCCAATGGACGAGTAGTGAAAGTGATTAAATTTGCTACTAACATCACAGATACCGTCAAGAAAAATCAGGCTGTGAATCATGCAGCTGAACTGGCTCAAGCGTCGTCTGAGCAAACGCTAAAAGACAGTGAAAGCGGTAGCGTGCTATTGCAAGAAGCGGTGCAGCTATCGCAAAACGTTTCTGAACAAGCAATAGAAGCCTCCAACCAGGTCAATCAGCTGAACCAACATGCGCAAAGCATTGAAAACATCGTCACCACCATCAAACAAATTGCCGAGCAAACCAATTTGCTCGCATTGAATGCCGCTATTGAGGCTGCTCGAGCCGGTGAACAGGGACGTGGTTTTGCGGTCGTGGCAGATGAAGTACGCGGTTTATCACAGCGAACCAGTAAATCGACCACCGAAATCGCGGATGTGGTTGATGAAAACCTGCAACTGATTAAGGGGGTCAGTGAGGCGATGGAAAGAGTAAGTGAACAGTCCACGCTCGGACAAGAAAAAGTCACGGCGGTGGATGAAGTGATGAAAGATATCCATGCCGGTGCGCAAGAAGTCTCGGATACGGTTCGAGGACTGACTCACTGAATAAAATACACATCGTCAACGGCCGTATAGATAACTAATAACCTAACACCGAGCCATTGGATTATGCGTCAACAATCAGATGAGATTAGCGTGCCAGATATACCTTGCCAGCCATCGTCCGAGTTACGCCTATCGGAGCTCATTGTCGCGCTGAGTACGGCGCTCGACATGACCGAAGGTCAACCTCCCGAGCACTGTATGCGTTGTGCTTGGATGGGCATGAAGCTGGCCGATGCGCTCGATTTTTCGCCCCAGCAGCGTCACGATCTTTTCTATGCCTTGCTGTTAAAAGATGCGGGGTGCAGTAGCAATGCCGCACGGATCTGCGAGCTTTATCTCACTAACGATTTATCCTTTAAGCAACGCTATAAAATTGTCGATGGCAGTTTATCTAGCGTGCTCAATTTCGTGCTCAAAAATACCGGTGTTAAACGGAGCTTCATGGAAAAGCTTTCCACGACGTTAGATATCATACGAAACGGGGATATGTATGCCCAGGAGCTGATTGAAACCCGTTGTACGCGTGGTGCAGAAATTGTGCGTGAACTAAGGTTTAGCGAGGCAGTTGCCAACGCGGTTTACGCCCTAGACGAGCACTATGATGGAGGTGGACGCCCTGACAGTTTAAGCGGTGACGCGATCCCTCTTTATGCACGTATCGCTTTGATGACCCAAGTTATTGATGTTTTTCGCACCGAATCCGGCATTGAAGCGGCACTACAAGAAATCAAAGCGCGGCGAGGAACTTGGTTTGACCCTCACCTGGTAGATACATTTATTGAATGCGCTAACGCCCCCCACTTTTGGCAGCACCTTGATGCCCCCCAACTGAAAGAACAGGTCCTATCGATGGCTCCTGCTACCGCAACGGTGTGGGTGGATGACAACTACCTTGATGCGATAGCCGCTGCCTTTGGCCGTATTGTCGATGCCAAGAGCCCGTTCACGTCCGGCCATAGCGAGCGAGTAGCTGTGTATGCAAGCTTGATCGCAGACGAGCTTGGCGTGAGCGAGCAGGACAAAAAGTGGCTCAAGCGCGGCGCGTTGCTCCATGACGTCGGTAAACTGGGTGTTAGCAACGATATTCTTGATAAACCCGGTAAACTTGACGACGACGAGTGGGAGCAGGTCAAGCAACATGCCGCATTGAGTAAAACGATTCTCTCGAAGATCCAGCAATTCCACGATCTCGCCCAATTCGCGAGCGCGCACCATGAGAAGCTCGATGGTACCGGTTACCCCGATGGAGTACAGGGCGGGGATATATCACTTCTAACACGCATCATTACTACCGCGGATATATTCGACGCCATCACTGCAGAGCGGCCGTATCGTGGTCCTATTCCCGTGGATAAGGCGCTGAGTATCATGCGTGAAGAGGTGGATACGGCAATCGACCAACGGTGTTTGGATGCGCTCATTGCTGGACTCGATACCCTTCCCGATCACTTTATGGTCCACGACGCTACGTCGATCACATCATAGGCACGCCCTATCAGGTATATAGGTTTAACCCATTTTCTTTTTTGATATCGGGCAGTTATCCTATTTCCATCATTTGAAGCGACACCGTTTCCAGTGCTTGGCGTTTGCTATCTGTAGACGTCAAACACATTGATTTTGCCACTAAGGAGGCATTAGATGAGTAAACAAGCAGCATTGATTGGACTAGACAGCAGCAAAGCCGCCGAGCTAGGCGCGCGTTTGGACACACTATTGGCGAACTATCAAGTGCTTTACACCAATGTGCGTGGCTTTCACTGGAACATCAAAGGTAACGACTTTTTCGAGTTGCACACTAAATTTGAAGAAATTTACACCGATCTTCAAACCAAGATTGATGAAGTCGCTGAACGTATTCTCACTATCGGTGGTACTGCTGAGCACCGCTTTAGCGAGTATTTGAAAGTCAGTGAGATCAAAGAGCACGATCCTGAAGCGAATGGCCAAGCTGGTGTCCGCGCACTGGTTGAAGGCTTCAGTGTTTTGATCGCCCTGCAGCGCGACATCATGAACCTTGCTGGTGATGCAGGCGATGAAGGGACATCTGCGCTAATGAGTGATTACATCCGCGAGCAGGAAAAACTGATGTGGATGCTCAACGCTTACTTAAACTAACCATGAGTCAGTAGGATTCAGCAAAAAGCCCGCGTGATGCGGGCTTTTTTATATTCTGTTAGCGCACCTTAACCCTACTCAGACACAGACCAAACCACTTGCGTTCCATCACTCAACTGCGCCATCAAGCCTTTTGCGGGCACAGTGATGCCCGACATACCGACTGGTTGGTCGGTAAAGTTGGCGGTTAGCGTCGACCCATCGCTAAATTGGGTCTGCTGCACGCGTCCGCGTTCGTCCAACCAGCGAAAGTCCACCAAGGCTTTGTCCCAAAGGGCTTGATGAATTGGCATAAAGCCCTGTTGGTAATGTTTAATCGCACGAATCCGAGGTTGCGATGGCGACGTTGCTTCATCACGACTTAAATGCACCATGGCGGGTACATTATAGAGCATGGCCAATAAATCTCGCTCGGCTCGGACATTGGTAAACTTTAGGCTATCGCTATGCCAATGGTGGCTATTGATCACCTCATCATGGAACACCGCTTGATAAAGCGGGATACGAAATTGGGGCGCAAATAACAATGCTTGGTACAGCGGCTTCACTTTCGCCGGCTGAAAGAAAAAAGCGGGCTTGTTATCCGGATACCAAGGACCGAGATAATAGGGAGATGCACGATTAGACTTCATGTCTTTATCTGTCCATCCAAAACCAATCGTTTCTAGGCCATGAGCAAAAGCGATGCCCTGCGTGGTCAAACTGTTGCCATCTTCCGAGCCCAACACGACAGCCTGACGATCTACGATCGATTTCATCCGTTGATTGAACGCCGCCAGCATATCGACTTCGCGAGTATCCCGGCGATAATCTTCTCGCGCCATCGCAGTCGCATCCACATCAATAAACAAGCTATTGAAATGTCCATATTTAATGATATCGGCGATACGCTGAGCGACATAATCAACATCACAGGCAGGATTGAGATAGAAGCCGTTGCCGCGAAACCCTTTTTTCAATTTGCCATTGCGCTGTTCAATCGCACACGATGTGCGCATCACATCCGGTAATTGTGCAGTCAGCCAGCTATCGTTCACGCCACGTGGGATCGCGGTATTGTAGGAGTCATAGGGGCCAATTAAATAGCCCGCTTGCTTGGCTTTTTCGACGACATGCGGCTGATAAAATGCCGGCATCCAATTGTCCAAGCCTAACCACAATTGACGGATACCCGCTTTGTGTAAACTGTCGAGCATCTCAGTGGAAAGCCCCTGCCCCCACTGGTCTGCCGGTTTAAGGTACTGTCCTGCCCTCGAAGCTAACCACTTTTTACGTTGCTGCGCGGCCTGATACTGCTGTTTGATGGTATTGTCTTTTTCGGTGGGAGCGGTCGCCGAAAAGATCTCTGCCAATGCACGATTAATGCCATTCACCAAAGTGTTTTTATGATATTTGCTAAACCAGCCTTGGTCACCGGAAAGCTCTCGGAGCACCGCTTTGGTCTCATCATCAAGCGGCAATGGTGACGTATTCAGCGCCCAATGTTTAAGTCCCCACCAATCCTTCACATCATCACGCGCAAGCGGTCCTTGACCAAATAAATACACATGGGTCGCGCCAATTAGCTTGGCCGTTTCAGGGTTTTGTTGCACTTTTTTCGCCAACGAGGTTGCTTGATGCTGCCCTTGCCGCCACTGGCGATACCATTTAGCCCCATCCAATGGATGCTGACCCGGTTTAATCCTTACCACAAAGGGGTCATGGCGATTTAACGGCGTAAAGGTATGAACCGCGCCCGTCGCAAGTTTGTCATGTTTGCGAGCAAAACTCAGTCGGTTATTGGTGGCGGTGACTAGATGGTAACTGACATATTGACGACCTATCTGAGCTGTCCAAAACGGCATTTTTAGATCTTGCGTGGTATTCGCACCATCTCGGCTTGCCTGCAGATAGTCAATCCATTGCGGATGATCCGTGGGTATTCGCATTCCTTCGCTAAACGGCAATAATAAGGCTTGGGTGTCCTCGACCGGTAAATTAAACCAATTCACTGAAACGGGGCGTTGGCGTGTCACTTTAGCGTTGTCATCCAACGACATAGACAACGTCAACACGTTATCCAAGGTGGCAGATACCTCGATATTGGCAGGTACCCAGCGCCAGTTAACTTGATTTGGCGCTAGGTGACGTATATTCACCACCTGCTGGGGCTGCTGACCCACCGCCAAATTAGCGTCATTAATGGGTAGGCTGTCCCAGTGCATCCTCAGATCGCTAGGGTTAATGGTGACGTGTGTATCTTGATGGGTCAAAGTGAGAGGCGCTGCGTAGGGAGTTAAGCTGAATAGCGTTAGGCTCAACGCAACACAAGAACAATAAAAAGATGATAGGTTCACGCGATGTCTCCAGTTGATGTCAGCGCGCTATTAGATGTCAACTTCCTCCCTTATTTGTCACCTCGCTGTCTCTTTATTCGCTATTCACTGCGTCAGTGCGCTCGACAGCATTGGGTAGGGGTAGTGCTAATCGCTCAACATAGCTCACCTTGATCGAGCCTTGGTATTCAAAGTGACTCACGGTTGCACTCAAGTGGCTTGCAGTAGCAGGCGGAGACGTCGGCAAATCAACCTTAACGGGTAATGCACCCTCAGCGGTTCGTCCAGAGGCATAAATTGGCGCTTGATCCACCCAACGATAGGCATCGTCCAACCATAGCCAATACGCCGTGGCAGGGGCACAGCTTTGTGGCGTTGTCGGTAAATCAATCGCCAGTTGCATATCAGGATGGCCGGTGAGTTGTACCCAAGGACGACGCGGTAGTCCGTAAATCACCAAACTGTAATGCTGATCGCCAAGTTTGAGTTCGTAAACGCCCGGATCCACTTGGGTAAACAATTGGCCAGACTCAATCTCTTGATAGCTGGCTTGCGCCGTAAGTGTGGCGCTTAACACCGTTTGCCCACTAGGATCCATAAGTGTGACTCGCGTTGTTTTTACCACCTTCTCCGCCGAGAGCTTGATTTCATAGCCAAGGCTCGACGCCCCCGCGCGACGTACAAAAGAAATGGTCAAACCATGAGGGATCCCTTTGCCATTAGGCTCGGTCAAACGCTGTCCGCAATCAGTTTGATTAATAATGGCGTGTTTTAGTGCCGCCCAGTGCGACTCGTCAACGGGCGCTTGCGTCAGCGCAAACATCAACTCTTGCCAAGCTAATGTGGGCTGTTCGACCAACAGCGCCTGATAAGCCTCGCGCATGGGCGTATCCATAAACCAAGATTGTTCAGCCTGCGCGCTGATACTAGTCAAGCCCCAAAGGGCTGCGATACCGATACGGTGCCACATCATTGTGCTATCAACCTATACCCCACCCCACGGTGAGTTTCGATGGCAAGATCAGGGAGTTTTTGCCGTAAACGCAAGACATGATTATCCACGGTTCGAGTTGTCGGAAAGGCTTGATAACCCCAGATTTTATTAAGCAGCTCCTCGCGGTGAAACACCCGACCTTGGTTTTGTAAAAGCAACAATAATAAATCAAACTCTTTGGGCTTTAGCGTGACCGCTTCATTTTGCCAATATACCGCGCGTGAACCGGGCTCGACCTTGATACTGCCATACAGCAGTTGACTCTCTCCCAAGGGACGAAGCTGGGCATAAATACGGGCCAACAGTTCCTGATGTGCAAATGGCTTGACCACATAGTCTTTAGCGCCCGCCATCAAACCTTCAACCCGTTGCTCCACTTCAATTTTAGCGGTTAATACAATGACAGGTAACGCTTTCAATGCCAGCCAAGTAGGGAGATGCGCCAAGCTGTCGCCGTCTGCCAATTGGCGATCCAAGATCACTAAGTCCGCGTGATACCAATGCTTCTCAACCTTTGCGCTTTCCATCAACCAAGTACAGTTAAAACCTTGTGTTTCTAAAAACTGACGTAGGCCCTCACCCAATAATTTATCGTCTTCAATCAATAATAAGTGGCTCATTGGGGTAACTCCAAGATACAGCAAGTCGGGTGCCGTTTTATCAATAGCTTTCCGCCCATTTGACGCATTAAACGCGCCACCAAGAACAATCCAATGCCCATATTGTGTTCCGAGGTTGGCGCTTGACAGCGCCGCCATAATCGCTGCCACCATGACGGAAACACGCCATCATCGTAAACACAAACACGGACACGTTTTCCCACACACACACGAATCCATACGGTTTCCCCACCATGTTGATGCGCGTTTTTAATCAAATTTTCCAAGCAAATCGATAACCAATAGAAGGGTAACGTCAGCGTGCGATCGTCCTCGAGGGTATAGTCAATATCAAAGGGGTCACATACGTGATCGAGCCAATCAGACAGCGATGCCGTTTGGGTCTTAAACTGCTCACTCTTATCCGTACTCAAGTAGCCTTTGCTGGTTTCGGTCAATTGACTCAACCTTTGATGATCGGCCAACAGTCGCCACAATACATCTTGCGCATCTTCGCTGAGTTGGTCGAATTGATTACGCAGCATTTCGACGGTTAACCCCAAGCTGGCAATCGGCGTGCGTAACTCATGCGTCAGCAGTTGAAGTATAAATTGTCGCTCTCGACGCTGTTGATAACGATCATACACACTACGCGCTAGCCCGATCACTAAAGCAATACAGACCAGCACGAGTATCGCGGTAAATACACCTTGATAAGCCGGGTGGAGTTGGTTGCAAATATTGCCATAGCGATAGTCACAGCCGGTCGACTCAGTCGACAAACTGAGTCGATAATGCTCCGCAATCGGCGACCACACAGATTGAGGCAATACCTTCCACCCCAATTCGCCATTCAACCACAACTGGTGATTATCTAGATAGGCACGATAACCACTCAGTAACGCGTCACGCCCTTGCGCACTCAGGTCATTCAATGACTGGTGTAGGGGGTGCTGTGCGTTATCGAGTGTCAGCCGTTGGATAATTTCAGGTGGTGGTGATGTCATCGGATAAGCGGCAAGATAACGGTCCGCATAACTGCCTCCCGCTGGATGCAATAACGGATTTTCCACAAACCATGCTGGCGGTAATGATTGACCGTTACACAAAGCAAGTTCAAAGCGCTGCGCAATCAATAACTGGGGATCGACAATGCGGGGATTGGCTTGACACCGCTGCGCCGCCTGATGCAATGCAGCCAGATCTTGCCAGTTAAAATGCGTAAAATCGGGGTACTGTGCTTGGCTTTGCAGCAGGTTTTGCGAGTATGCATTGAGCGAAGGCTGAGCCACCACCAAATGACCGGCCTGCCACGCTTCATCATAAAAGCCCTTGAGTTGCGTTTGTAGCTCACTGGCCGCCACTTGACTGCTTAGTAAAGCGAACAGTAACGCGGCTAACGCTCGAAAACCCAATCGATTCTCCCCAGACCTATCATTGCGACTAATGATTAAATCATAGCTAAGCGGTAAGGGGCTGTGTCACCCGAGTGTCAACATCAACGTTATCAATGAAGCGTGTCGCATAAATGGATTAAAAGAAGGGTACGCGACGAAGAATAAGAGAAAAAGCGAAGAGCAGAAAGGGCGGAGGCCTCCCCAGCTGCATCCCGGCACACACGTCCCAAGCGCGGGCTGCTTCCTTCCGGACCTGACCCAGTACACAAGATAGTGTTGCGGGAGAACCAAGGAGGCCTCCATCGATATGTCGTTAAGCTTGCTTAACTGCGGGGCATTATGTGGCATGGCTGGATGCAATGCAAGGAGGATTGATAGCTTCGCCGCTTAACTGTTGATCTTATGAGCAATATCCACCCAGTCAGTCGTCCGGCTCTTCCAAAAACAAGTATTCCCCGATCCAAATTGCCGCTAGCATCGTTGCCCACGCGACCAAAAGCGACATGGTAAGTTGTGAGGGTGTCACTAGCGTGATCACCAAAAAAGGAACGCAAGGTAATACATGTAAAGCGATGGGACGCGAGGAGGCAAACCGTGGAGTCAGCCCTATCCACTGCAATAACCAGATCACCGCCACAACAGAAACACACCAAAGCGCAGTCGGCCAACCAAGCAGCACGGCAAGCACTGGTAGCAAAAGCCATGCACTTTGCCGAGGTGGCATGTACGAGCGCCATTGCTGTAGCGCGCCCCATGCCACGACTAATCCCAGCAATAAGACAGTGAATAGCCAAGGTGAACCGGCGAGTTTTGCCTCCGATTGCAGTGCCATAATGCCGGTCAACATTGCAACCATCACTGAACCCAGCAATAGTTTGACATGTATATGACGCAAGGGGTTCATCAACAATGACAAGGCGGGCAGCATCAGTAAACTGGTTGCACTGAGCAATGCAGGCAGCTGGGGCATGGCATAGGCAAACGCCCCCATCGCCAACACAAGTAACCAACTCGTGAGTGTCTCGGGGTAAAAGAAAAAAACAGCCGGGACGAAAATCGCCCAACTGGATAACGAAAAACCGGAGACCAAACTGGCTGCCGCTGCAATAGCGACAAGCAACGCAGGCCAAAGCAAAGAAGAGATCCGCATGCACACTCCTTGTGCTCCACTGACTCTTCTCAGTGTAGTGATTAGTTGCCGACTCGCACCAGTGTCAGGGTGGGATCAAAGGTATGATTCGTATCCGTGATCACCTTATTGACGGTATTGGTGATAAACAGCGGGCGTTCGTTCACATCAATTTGTGCCGTGACGACGTATGTGTGTATTGGAGAAATTTGGCTCGGATCGTAATTCAGTGAAAAGAGAATAGGCACTTGCTGGCCTTCGGTTACGAATGATTGTCGGCTAATCTCTTTACCGGGTGAACCCATTTTTTTCATTTCTACCAAACGGACCGTGACGCTGGCATTCTCAGGTAAAGCAAGTCGCTCACGATACACTAAAGTGCCGGAAACACTCGCTAAATCATTAGGTTGGCTATTCCCTGAACAGGCAGTAAACACTAAGGCAGTGAATAAGGCGAACAACAGAAACGATAGTTTCTTCATTAAAGAATCCTCACTGGTACGCGTTTGAATGCGGCAAAAACGCTAAGGTTATGATAGCTTGATCAATAACACTGGAAGCATAGCACGTATCAAAGACTTATGAGCCAACCACTGACAGAACTCTTACAATTACTGCAGCTTGAGCGGTTAGATACTGGCCTTTACCGAGGTCAAAGTGAAAACCTTGGACTGCCACAGGTGTATGGTGGGCAGGTCATTGGGCAGGCCCTATCGGCCTCTAAAACCTCGGTCGACCCTGATCGCTTTTTGCATTCATTCCACAGTTATTTTCTGCGCCCAGGCGATCCTGAGCAGCCGATCATCTACGACGTTGAGATACTCAGAGACGGAAAAAGTTTCAGTACGCGACGGATCAAAGCGGTGCAAAACGGCAAACCCATCTTCTATTTGACGGCGTCTTATCAAGAGGAGGAAGAAAGCTTTGAGCATCAAAACACCATGCCAACCGACGTGCCAGCGCCCGAGACCTTGCGCTCTGAGCAGTCACTTGTCAATGATATCGCTCACAAGCTTCCCCCCAATGTGGTCAAAGCCTTTGGGGGTGACAAGCCAATTGAAGTGCGACCTGCCACGGTGATCAACCCACTTAAGCCCCATGCCGCGCCGGCTAAGCAATATCTATGGATCCGCGCCAATGGTGAAGCGGGAGACGATTTTCATGTCCATCAGTATTTACTCGGCTATGCCGCCGATTGGGGCTTTTTGGTCACGGCCTTGCAGCCTCACGCAGTGACGCTGCTTACGCCGGGCATGAAAGTGGCCACCATTGATCACTCCATGTGGTTCCACCGTCCGTTTAGAATGGATGAGTGGCTGTTGTTTGCGATTGAAAGCCCCTCCGCCAGTGGTGCGCGTGGCTTTGTACGCGGCGAACTTTTCAATCAGCAAGGCGATCTTATCGCCTCAGCCACCCAAGAAGGCTTGATGCGTAAACTCTCCTAGCCATCAACGTCTCGAGTGTGAACGAGTCTGAGCAATACAAAAAAGGGGCATTGCGCCCCTTTTTATCTGTTTCACCCATGACTGGACCGCTACACCTGCGCCTCTTCCTCTAATGCGGCTAAATGCGCGCTGGCTTGCTGGAGTTGATACATCTGCCAGTAGCGGCCTTGCTGACGCAGCAGGCTTTGATGACGTCCTTGCTCAATCACGCGGCCACGATGCAAGACAAGGATGTTATCGGCCTCGGCAATGGTCGATAAGCGGTGCGCAATCACCACCACCGTCATCTGTTGGCGTAACCGATTCAGCGCCTGTTGTACAAGCTCTTCAGTACCGGAGTCGATATTGGCGGTGGCTTCATCAAGGATCAGAATTTTAGGCTGACGCACCAACACGCGCGCCAGAGCCAACAACTGGCGCTGACCGGCAGAAAAGGTCATCCCGCCCTCGCCAAGTAAGGTATCCAGCCCCGCTGGCAACCCTTTCACGTAATCTGCCAGCGCCACTTGTTCGAGCGCATGCCAGATTTTTTCATCGTCCAGCGTCTGCCCCAGCGCGATGTTTTCTCGCAAACTCCCCGTCAGCATGTGCGGATCTTGTTGCACCATGGCAACGCCCTCACGCAAGCTTTGATGACTCAAGCTTTCAATTGGTAATCCACCCAGCGTCAGCGTCCCCTCACCTGCGCGATAAAATCCCATCAGTAACGACGCCAAAGTTGATTTACCGCTGCCCGTATGTCCCACCAACGCCAGAAAGCCGCCGGCCGGGACGTCTACATTCACGTCTGACAACACCGGTGTTTCACCATCATAGGAAAACGACACATTCTGCAGTGCAATGGCACCATCAGGGATCGGCGTGGTGTCATGACCATATTGCTCAGGCGGCGTATCCATCATTTCGAAAAGCCGCTCACCGGCCGAGATAGCCTGCTGAAGCAGTGACAGTTGCTGCATCATTTCAATTAATGGCTCGGTGATCCGCCCCAAATAGCTTAAAAAGGCGTACAGCACCCCAACACCAATCACTGCTGTGCCGCTAAAGCCGAAGATAGCCACCAAAGACAGCAAGGCGGCCCCCGCCAATAAATCAATCAAAGGGCGGAGATAGATCCCGTTCAGGCGCTGAATGGTGACCATGGCATCCAAGTGATCCGCAGTCATATCACTGAATCGCGAGGAGAACGCCCGCTCTTGCTGCATTAGCTGGATCAAATTCATACCGAGCACAGATTCATTCATCACCCCGTTGATATCTGCTAGCCGATCTCGCGCCCGACGATACGCAGGCGCTGAGCGTTTTTGATAGCGCGCCATCACCAGCACCACACACGGCAGTAGCACCAAAACCACCATTGTCAGTTGCACACTGAGCATCAGCATCGCCACCAGCATCACACCAATCAGTGCGATGTTGCGTAAAAAGGTAGAAAGCACCGACACATACAGCTCTTTCAACGACTCGGTGTCATTGGTCAAGCGCGATACAATCCGCCCCATTGGCACATAATCAAAAGCTGACAGAGGCTGTTTAATCACATTGGCGAACACCGCTTTGCGAATACGTTGAATGATGGCCACCGCCATAGTGTTAAAACGCAGCTCGTACTGATACTGAAAGCCCGCGGAGACAATGGTCGATACGATATAACCGACTGCCAGTGCCCACATGATCATCGCCGGATAATGGTCTTTGGCGACATAATTATCGAGAAAGATTTGCACCAAATAAGGCCCTGTTACTTCGGCCACAGCCGCCACCAGCAAGAAAATCGTGGCAATCACAAATTGACGCCTGTCGCGGCGCATGTAGCTTAGCAATCGAAATAAGATCTCTCGCTTAGTCATGGCGCGGCTCCTCATCGGCTTCCAATGCCGCTTCCAGCTGCTGATATTGGTGCATTTCTTGATACCATCCTGGCTGTTGAATCAATTGGCGATGCTGGCCACGCTCTCGGACTTGCCCGTGGCTGAGTACCACAATTTCATCGGCGTTTTCGAGTGCCGATAAGCGGTGGGCAATCACTATCGTGGTACGGGTATGCTGATGCTGTTGCAGGTTCTGCAAAATGCGGTGCTCGGTGTCACCATCAACCGCCGACAAGGCATCATCCAAAATCAAGCACTCCGCTTCCACCAACAAGGCGCGGGCAATGGAAATACGCTGCTTTTGACCGCCAGATAAGGTGATCCCTTTTTCACCCACCGCGGTTTCATACCCGTGCGGCAGCTGACGGATGTCTTCATCAATGCAGGCAAGTGTCGCCGCCTGCTCGATTTCTGCTTGGGTCGCATCCGGACGACCAAGGGCGATGTTTTCCGCAATCGAGCGCGAAAACAAAAACGGCGTTTGCGTCACCACCGCGAAACGTTGTCGCCATGACGACAAGTCAGCCTCCGCTATCGACACATCACCATAGCGAATATCGCCCTTTTCAAGCTGGGTCAGATGAAGCAGCAATTGCAATAAGGTTGATTTACCACTGCCGACTGGGCCGGCAATCCCCAGCATGGCCCCAGGCGGAAGCGTCACATGGATATCTTTGAGGGCAAAACTGTCAYCCGGTTGCCACTTAAACTGCTCAATGGCCAGTGCTAGCGGCTGCATGGTGTCAGGCAGCGGCGTGTCACCGCCAACAATGTCTGGTTGCTCTTGCAGCAACGCATCAATCCGCGTCCAAGCCGCGCGCCCACGCTCAATGATATTAAACAGCCACGCCACCGCGAGCATCGGCCAGATCATCAAGCCTTGATACAAGGTAAAYGCGGTAAGATCCCCAAGCGAAATCTCACCGTTAGCGACCAAGTAGCCACCGCCAGACACGGTTAGGAAAAACGAGGCGCCAATGGTGCCTTGGATCACCGGCGAAAACAGCGCATCAACCCGTGCCACCGCGAGGTTTTTCTCCCCAGTACGATCGGCAACTTGATCAAACTGATTCATCTGGTGCTGCTCTAAGCCGAATGCACGTACCATACGCACCGCCGACAGTGAGGACTGACTCACCTCTGACAGCTCAGAAAACGCAGCTTGTGATTCGGTGAAGGTATGGTGCAAACGACGGCCAAAGCGATTGACCAGTACTGCCATTACCGGCATCGGTAACAGGGCTAAGAGTGTGAGCTGCCAGCTAATTTGGCTCACCATCACAATGAGCACGGCCGCACCTGTGATAATAGAATCCCCAGCGGTCAGGACTCCTTCACCGGCGGTCATTACCACTGCTTTTACATCATTGGTAGAGCGAGCCATGATATCGCCACTCGGATAGCGACGGAAAAAATGCGGTGATTGGCGAGTAAAATGATCATAAAGCCGGTTGYGCAGCACAGTACCTAGCTCGGCCGCGGCACCAAATAGCCAGACTCGCCACACAATGCGTAGCACATATACCACCACCCAAATGGCTAGCATACCCGCAAGTAACCACATCAATAGCTCAGTGGAAATCTCGCCCGCGACCACGCCATCGACCACATGGCCCACAGCCATCGGTGGAATGAGCTCGAAGACAGAGACAAATACCAAAATAATCATGGCGCCGACATAACGACGCCATTCACGTTTAAAAAACCAGCCTAACTGCCAAAACACCTTCATGAGGTCTCCTTTTTATCCCCGCCTTTTTATCATCAGAACGACCTATCGGATCGGTAAGGCGGTGGTGTACTTAAGCGCTTCCATGGCGAATGTTGATGTCACATTATTCAGACTTGGCACAGAATTGACCAGCTTTTTATAAAAATGATCAAATCGAGTCATATCAGCCACCTGCACCTTCATCATGTAATCATATTCTCCCGCCATACGGTAGAATTCCATCACCTCAGGGAACTCGGTCACCACCTCGGTAAAGGTCTTGTACCACTGCTCACTGTGGTCATTGGTTTTGATATGGACGAAAGCGGTAAATGCGAGGCCAACGGTTTCGGGGTCAAGCAATGCCACCCGCCCGCGGATCACCCCTTGTGATTCCAGCCGTTTCAGCCGCTTCCAACAGGGAGTCGTGGTTAAATTCACCCGTTCGGCCAACGCAGCCACAGACCAGTTGGCATCTTCCTGTAGCGCCGCGAGTAAAGTGCGATCTATCTCATCTAAAGTGACAGTCATGAAAAATTATTTCCATTAAGTGCTATACGTGAGTTTATTTTTCTCTTTTGGTGGCATTATAGAGCAAAAATAGCAAGGTTTTTATCCCACACTTTACGTAAACTGGTGCTAATTACGCATTCGGAGACGCATGATGACAACCTCACATCCTTGCCATACTTGGGTCGGTAACGCGATTCGCCTGATTGAAGCCGACTTTAAACGCTCTGCAGATACCCATTTAATTAAGCTCGATCTCCCTAGCTTTACAGACATTGATATTTATCTGAAAGACGAAAGCACCCATCCAACCGGTAGCTTGAAGCACCGCTTGGCGCGTTCTTTGTTTTTGTACGGCTTGTGTAATGGTTGGATTGATGAGCACACCACCATCATTGAAAGCTCGTCAGGCAGTACTGCCATTTCCGAAGCGTATTTTGCCCGTCTGCTTGGCTTACGTTTTATTGCCGTAGTGCCCAAAAACACCGCGTGTAAGAAGATTGAGCAAATCCGTTTTTATGGCGGTGAAGCGCACTTTGTCGAGCGGTCAGATCAGATCTATGCCGAGTCTCGTCGCCTTGCTAAGGAGCTCAATGGCCATTACATGGACCAGTTTACCTATGCCGAGCGAGCGACCGACTGGCGTAGCAATAACAACATTGCCAACCGCATTTTTGATCAAATGCAGTACGAGCGCTTTCCGATCCCTAGCTGGATTGTGATGAGCCCGGGCACCGGTGGCACCTCAGCGACCATTGGCCGCTACATTCGTTATCGTTGTCAACCGACTCAGCTGATGGTGGCCGATGCTGAGCATTCGGTGTTTCACGATTACTACCTCACTGGCGACAGTGCATTAACCACCGATAAAAGCAGCCGCATTGAAGGGATTGGACGGCCACGTGTCGAGCCCAGCTTTATTCCCGGCGTGATTGATAGAATGACCACAGTGCCGGACACTCACAGTATCGCCACCATTCACTGGCTAGAAAGCCAGCTTGGCCGCAAAGCCGGCGCGTCTACCGGTACCAACCTGTACGGCGTCTTGATGTTAGCAAATGAAATGCGCGCCAACGGCGAGAAAGGCTCTATTGTCACCTTGCTGTGTGACAGCGGCGAGCGCTACCTAGACACCTATTACAACCCTGATTGGGTACGCGAGCACATTGGGGATCTCGACCAAGCGACCCATGATTTGCAGACGGTGTTGGGGTAACGCGTCATCGTCTCCAACTAGGTTCACAAAAAGGCGAGTGAATTATTCTCGCTCGCCTCGACGGACATCGGCCTGCAAGGCATCAAATTTGTCGTGCAGGCGCATTAGTTCAAGCTCGAGTTTTAGATTGATCTCGTAGGTGGCTTTTTGCTCCATCCTGTCTTTTGCCGCTTGGCGGTTTTGCGACATCATGATGATCGGCGCTTGGAAAGCCGCCAGACTGGATAACCCAAGGTTCAGTAAAATAAAGGGATAGGGATCGAATGACGCGTCTCCCACTAACCAAGCCGTATTCACGACAATCCAGCCAATGATGAATGCGAAGAAAAGCCCGATAAATGACCAAGAGCCACCAAATGAGGCAATTTTGTCCGCCACCATTTGCCCAGTGGTCAAACTTTCGTGGAAGGACTTGTTGACGTTCTCAGACACTGCGGTGTTATTGGCAATGCTTTCAATAACTTTTTGTTCTCCCGAACTAAGGCTACCAAATGGCTGGCCGAGCAAAGCTTTGGCTAAGTTCTCAAAATATTTTTTCATCTATGACTCCATGCCAACACGCACAATACCAACGGGGTATGATGCAGCGCTTATCATTAAGCGATTGAAATAGAGTAGATTARCGTAGGGACTCCGCAAGTGATGCCCACCCGAAAGCCTGAGGCAACCACTGCGGTAAGACTGAATTATACCAATTAAAATAGCGGTCGCGATTGGGTGTGCCACGCTGGGTCAATAGGTTAACGACTTCTACAACTATCCATGCTTTTGCCAAGACAAGCTCAACAAACAGTGAATGACTATCCACACTTGGAATTGCTGCTTTGTAGAGCGCGATTATCGCTTGATAGGCTGTTTTATCTCCCATTCCCGCGACCAAAGGTGCTAAATCAATCACTGGTGAACCTTGCCCAAAGCGCTCCCAATCAAACAGCACTAATGTACCGTCTTCACGTCTTCCCCAGTTGCCCGGATTAGTATCACCAGAGAGTACACAACGGGGCGTGAACAATACATCGCTGTGATGTTGTAACTGATACAGCATACTTTCAAGCTCGGGAGTCAAGCTGAGCTGTTCAAGCGCGAATTGTGTTTGCGGTAAAGACCATTGGTGGTGTTTGAAGTGTGGCTGGATAGGTAGCTCGATACCATGTAGGCGAGCTAATTGCTCAAACGTATTGGTATCTTGCGCAAGTTCTTCTATYGAAACCGCATGTGGAATCCATTCCATACAGAGAGTCGTCTCACTCACCTCGAACAAGGCTGGCGTGTTCACACCGACTTCGTTGATATAAGGCGCAACGGATAGGTAAAAGTCCCGCTCAACTGAGGTTGCATGAGTTTTGGTGATACAAGCCCGACCCTGATACGTTGAACGGCAGACCGACGCCTCCCCCATTTGAGCTAGGTTTTGTCTATTCATTGCCAACACACCTCACCCAGTTGGATCGCCATTCAGGTGCTGGCATGTCGTCAGGCCAAAACTCTTGTTGATACGCGATACGACCAGCCTTCAGTGTATGAAAAGTAATTACTCGATCGTTAACAACACCATCAGTCACTCCAACATCTGTCACCACCCTATCGCCTTCAGCAATACAAGAGTAAACGGAGAATGTCCATAGACCATTTGCAGGATAGGCCGTGTTTAGTGCGACAAAGTCATCGCGCCCAACGATCAATTCTCCTGACTGAGGCCAGAAGCATTGATAGTCATCACTGAAGTACTCACTCGCTTTTGAGAAGTCATTTCGTTGCATGGCTTCCCAAAACGCGAGAACAACATCCTTGTTCGTCATGCTTATTCCTTGGTTATGTCTTTGATAYGTCCTTACAAACTAAATCCGGCGGGCGCGGATGGTGCGGCCTTTCACTTTTCCATCATTGAGCTTACGCAATGCAGCTTTAACGCAAGATTGTGACACGGCAATAAACGCCACATTGTCGAGTACATTGATTTTGCCGACCTGCTTACCATCAATGCCCGCTTGGCCCGTCAGCGCGCCCAAAATATCACCCGCGCGTACTTTTTGTTTTTTACCTGAGTCAATCATCAAGGTTGCCATTTCAGGCTGGTAAGGCGCAGTGTCGAGCAAATCTTGCGGCGGCAGGGCTTCGGGGAGAAAATCACGATCATATTGATCGCCAATCATCGCCAATTTATAGTGCTCGGCATCGTTATATAACGAACACGCCACCCCTTTTTTGCCAGCGCGACCGGTACGGCCGACACGGTGTACATGAGTTTGTGGATCGTGGGCGAGTTGATAGTTGATCACCATATCCATGTCATCAATGTCTAAGCCGCGCGCGGCCACATCAGTGGCCACCAGCACAGACGCACTTTTGTTGGCAAATTTTACCAAGGTGCGCTCACGGCCACGCTGTTCAATATCGCCATGCAAGGCAACGGCGCTAAAACCATCATCTTCTAGGTTATCGCAAACTTGTTGTGTTTGAGCTTTGGTCGTACAGAACACCACGCAGCTTTGCGGCTGAAAGTGCAATAACAGTAGCTTTAACGCTTGATAACGTTGCTTATTGTCATCGACTTTATAAACGTGTTGCGAGATTGTACTTTGCGTTTGCACCTCATCCACTTTAACGGAGACAGGGTGGCTCAGCACTCGCTGGGYAATCGCATTGATCGAGCGCGGGAAAGTGGCGCTAAATAACAAGGTTTGGCGATGAGCTGGAACACGCGCAATGATAGCATCCAAGGTATCTTGGAAGCCCATATCCAGCATCTGATCGGCTTCATCCAACACCAAGGTCTCAACATCATCAAGGCGCAAGGTGCCTTTGCGTAAATGGTCATCCACACGCCCTGGAGTGCCGACAATAATGTGTGCACCATGCTCCAATGAGCCAATTTGTGGGCCAATCGATACACCGCCACACAGCGTCAGCGCTTTGACATTATGGCGACCACGCGCCAACTTACGCATCTCAACCGCCACTTGCTCGGCCAGCTCACGGGTTGGACACAGCACCAAAGATTGCACGCGAAAGCGTTTTACGTTCAGTTTGGCTAACACACCTAAGCTAAATGCCGCCGTTTTCCCCGAGCCAGTTTTAGCTTGGGCAATAATGTCTTTGCCACTGAGCACAGACGGTAAACTCTGCGCCTGAATGGGCGTCATCTGCGTATAACCCAAGGTTGCCAAGTTATCGAGTAAATCAGCAGGTAACGCGAGCGAGGAAAAAGCGGTATCAGTCAAAGTCGTATCCACAGCAAAAGTAAATCATGCCGCGCCCAAGCACGGCCAAAAAGGGGGCGTATCATACCAGAGTCTGATTGCTGCCACATTAACCAATTAGCGCCACACTCTTGATAACCGCTTTGTCGCCTCATGTATTTTGTTGCGTAATTGTTAGACCAAGCTCCGTATTTACCTTTGCGCGGCTTGTCTTGTCATTGTGCTTGGTGTGCAATCAAGACACACAATTAAGGAGGATTGTCTTGTGGCAAATATCCCAGTAGAAAACTACCCGCTCTCTCATACGCAGGCGATTGTCTGGAACGACATGGATGCCCTGCAACACATCAATAACACCGTGTACTTTCGCTATTTTGAAGATGTGCGTGTGGTGATGCTTGAAAAACTGGAAGTATTCGAGCTAGCCAAACGGCTGCATGTAGGCCCCGTGGTCGCCTCAACTCGCTGCGATTATCGCGCCCCTTTGGTGTATCCAGATACCATCACCACCGTCGCTTGGGTCGAGGATATTCAAGAAAAGCGCTATGCGATGAAGTATGAAATCTACAGTCACAATCAAGAACGCTGTGTGGCCGAGGGCGAGGCCTTGATTGTCTATTGCGATTTTAAAACCGGTAAAAGCTGCCCTATCCCAGCCGAGACGCTCGAAGGGTTAAAAGCTTTTGTGGCGAAACAGTAACTTTATTCCAAACTAACCTCTTCAGGCTCGCCCACTCTGGTTACAGACGGCGCGCCTGGGGCGTTCCAGCGAAACAAGGTGATATGCCAAGTGCTGGGATCTTTTCGCGACGGGTCAATCAAGCCAATTTCATTACCACTTCTCAGCGTATCGGCCACCAACCAACTGGATGGTGATTCGCCTTTTGCTAAGGCCGCTTGCCAATCAACGCTGGATAAGATTTTGTATTGCTGGAGTTCAGGATGACGCAAATCTACCAGCTCACAGGGGTCAACCTGATACCGCACAAGCACGCGTGGCGTTGTGATCTGGCTGGCGTACTTTTGCATGGCTACGCGCGCACTCTCTGCACTCTCGGTTAAATACAGCGCACTTTCACCCTGACGATTATACCGACCGTTCGGTCTGTATTTACTTTCTCGCATCAAGGCAGCGTCGATATGCTCAGGGTGACATACTCTGACAAAAATACCCGAGATAGGTGTGCGGCACAGGYGGGGGATTGCTTGCGGTTCAAGTACGTCCATAACTTGTGAATGTCCTTTATAAATCAACCATCAAGGCGTAGCTTAGCAAACAAAGAGGACGCAAATTGCGTGCCGACTAACGGATTGCATCATCGCATCTGGCTTGCTGTCGATACCGCACAGGGGTACCATCCGTGCTCTGTGTAACACTGGGTAAGTAGCACCGCCAAAGGACAAACCAATGAAAAAAGCCGTTGTGGTATTTAGCGGAGGACAGGATTCAACCACCTGTTTGATTCAAGCGCAGGCAGAATACGACGAAGTGCATTGCCTCACTTTCGACTATAACCAGCGCCACAAGCAAGAAATTGATGTTGCCCGTGAGATTGCTGCAAACCGCAACGTCAGTGCGCACAAGGTACTGGATGTTGGTTTGCTCAATGAATTGGCGATTAGCTCGCTCACACGCGACAATATTCCTGTTTCCAATGCACTGAACGAAAACGGCCTGCCCAATTCCTTTGTGCCGGGTCGTAATATCTTGTTTTTGACTTTGGCGGGCATTTACGCCTATCAAATTGGCGCTGAGGCGGTGATCACCGGTGTCTGCGAAACTGACTTTTCTGGCTACCCAGATTGTCGTAACGATTTTATTCAATCAATGCAGCAAGCCCTTGAGCAAGGCATGGATAGAAAACTCGCCTTAGTCACACCACTGATGTGGCTGAATAAAGCCGAGACTTGGGCACTGGCCGACCAGTATCACGCCCTCGATTTTGTACGCGACCACACCCTAACCTGTTATAACGGCATTAAAGGCACTGGCTGTGGCGAGTGTCCAGCCTGTCACTTGCGTCAGCGTGGCTTAGATGAGTACCTCGCCAACCAAGCAGACGTACAAGCCGCGCTGCAACGCAAACAAGCCGAAAACGCGTAATAGCGCAGCGACAAGAAATAAAAAACCGCCTCATTATGAAGAGGCGGTTTTTGTATCGAGAATACAACAGCGGTTATTTATGCGGCTCATCATGCGGATGGGTATCAAACTCACCATGACTGGCCCGATGCACAGTTTCCACCGCGAGCGCTTTATCCAATTGCTGCGCCACATACTCAGGCGAGTGAGTATGAATGGAGAGTAAGCGATACATCGCAGGGATCACCAGCAAGGTAACAAAGGTCGCAAAGGCCATGCCGGTGAAGATCACTGTCCCAACCGCAATACGACTTTCCGCCCCCGCGCCAGTGGAGAGGATCAGTGGGATCATCCCTGCCAAGGTGGTAAACGCCGTCATCAGAATCGGTCGCAAGCGACGGACTGACGCATCGATAATCGCTTTTTCAAATGCAATGCCACGGTCACGCAGTTGGTTAGCAAACTCCACGATCAAGATACCGTTTTTCGTCACCATCCCAATCAGCATAATCAAACCAATTTGACTGTAGATATTGATCCCTTGGTTGGTCAGCCACAGGCCTAAAAAGCCGCCTAGCATCCCCATGGGCACCGTCAACATCACCACCAAGGGGTTAATAAAGCTTTCAAATTGCGCCGCTAACACCAAGTAAGACACCAAGAGCGCTAAACCGAACACCACCAGCACACTGGTTTGGTTGTCACGAAAATCTTTCGACTCCCCTGAATAGCCCACCGAGATATCGGCCGGCAAGTTCTCAGCCGCGATTTGATCCAGATAATCGAGTGCTTGACCCAGTGTCACATCATCGCCTAAATGCGCCGATAAGGTGATCGACTTTTGCTTGTTGGTATGGCTCAAGCGCTGCGCGGATGCTGTTTCTTCCACCGTGCTCACTGCATCGAGCGAGACCAACTTGCCGCTGCGGCTGCGCATATAAATACGACTGAGATCCCCTTTGCTGCTAAAGGCCTTTTCATCGCCGCGTACATACACATCGTATTCTTCACCACGATCCACATAGCTGGTCTGGGCCCGGCCACCGAGCATCACCTCTAAGGTATCGGAGACATCCCGCACCGAAATCCCAAGTTCTGAGGCGCGACGACGGTCTACTTTGACCACCAACTCAGGGGTGTTTTGGTTGTAGTCATAATCAGGGCTGTCAATCATGCCTGCCTCGCGGCCCATTTCGCCCAATTTTTCCGCCCAGCGATGAAGTTCAGGATAGTCTGGACCACTTAACACAAACTGCACGGGCTCTGAACTACCGCCCCCAAAGCCAGGCGCAAACGGGAACACTTGCACATCTGGCACACCATTTAACACCTGCCGGACTTCCGCCAAGATATCTTGTGCGGAGCGATCGCGCTCATCCCAATCCGGCAATAGCATGATCACAAAGCCTGTTTGATCCCCAGCTCGGCCACCAAACGCTGGTGTTTGTAAGCTAACCGAGCTCAGAGTACCCGCCTCGACCAAGGGCATTAAACGCTGCTCAATTTGCTCGATATTGCCCACCATACGGTTGTACGCCGTGCCTTCCGCACCACGGACAAACGCCAGCAGCACCCCGCGATCTTCTTGTGGCACTAATTGCGACGGTAAGTGCTGCATCAGCACGCCACTGCCACCAATACAAAGCAGAATTACTACCGGAGCCACCCAACGCCAACGCAGGACATGTGCCAGCACTCGGCGATAGTAACTTTCAAGCACATCAAACCCACGGGTGATCACGCGGTTCACGGGAGTAGATGCCACATTTAAGCGCAGTAATTTACTACCAAGCACCGGCGTGAGCGTTAACGCTATTAAGGACGAACAGAGCACGGTGACAGCAAGCATCACGGCAAACTCGGTGAACAACTTACCAATCATGCCATCCATATAGGTAATGGGGAGAAACACCATCACCAACACCGCGGTGGTGGCGATCACCGCAAAGCCCACTTCCCGTGCACCACGGTAAGCGGCCACCAAGGGTGGATCGCCTTGTTGTAAGTGGTGGAAGATATTTTCGACCACCACAATGGCATCATCCACCACCAGACCAATCGCGAGAATGAGCGCCATTAAAGTCAATAGGTTAATCGAAAAGCCCATTGCTGAGGCAACGATAAAGGCGGAAATCAAGGATACCGGCACAGTCACTGCTGGGATCAAGGTGGCGCGCGCTTGGCCAATAAAGATATACAACACTAATACCACCAGCGCCCCAGTAATAAATAGCGTGCTATACACTTCCTCAATCGAGCGATCAATAAATACCGTGGTATCGTAATCCACCCAAAGACGTGTACCTTCGGGCAGGAAGGCCTGCATCTCATCGACAAGTTTATGCGCCCGTGCGGATATATCGAGCGGATTGGCATCGGATTGTGGGATCAGCGCCAAACTTAAATTATTAATACCATTGTTTTTATAGGTGGCATCTTCATTACGTGAACCAATTGCCACCTCCGCGACATCCGACAAATAAATCGCAGTGCCGTTCGCCGTGGTGCGTACCACCAGTTGTTTAAAGTCCTCTGCGTCACGATATAAACGATCGCTACGTACCGGCATGGTCATCACGTCATTGCGGATTTCCCCGCCCGGACTTTCTAAGTTTTCATCCCGCAATGCGTCAAGAATATCTTGGGTGGTGACACCGTGCCCCGCCATTTGGGTAGGATCCAGCTTCACATACATCACTTTATACAGCGCGCCGTATAAATCGACCGAGCTCACCCCAGAGATCAAGCTGAATCTATCTTCCAACGTACGTTGGGCATATTCCGTCAGTTGGTTACGGTCCATCTCTGACGAGGCTAAGTTAATATAGACCGCCGCTTCGCCAGTGCCGTTGTCTTTGTACACAATCGGATCGTTGGCATCATCAGGCAATCCCCCTTGCGCGCGCGCCACGGCATCACGCACATCACTCACCCCCTCGGTCAGCGGGTGATCGAGTTTAAATTCCACCGTGATCCGTGATGAGCCATTGCGGCTGACCGAGGTGATCTCTTCAATGCCACTGATGCCAGAAAGCTCATCTTCAATCAACTGCGTGACTTGGCTTTCCATAATGCTGGCCGAGGCGCCAGAATAGCCGGTGTAAATACTCACCACCGGGCTATCGATATCAGGCATTTCACGCACTGATAAGGTCGAGAAAGAAACCGCGCCAAAGACACATAACAGCAAACTCAATACGATCGCCATCACTGGCCGTTTTACCGAGACATCAGACAACCACATTAGCTGGCCTCCGTCTCAGAAACGGTCTCAGTCACACGGCTTTGATCATCAGCTTGGTTTTTACGCGCTTCCGCATTTAATACCGAGACTTGCGCCCCATCACGCATGTTCACTAAACCTTGCACCACAATGTGCTGACCCGGCTCGAGTCCTTTACTCACCACTACCTGATTATCAATCCGCGCGCCAAGGGTAATTTCGGTACGATGGGCAATGCCTTCGTTATCAACGCGGAAGACATAGCGGCGCGTACCGGAATACTGCAGAGCTTGTACAGGCACTATCACCGCGTATTGCTCAGGCAAAGTCAGTTTCGCCTCCATCAGCATACCGGGCTGCAATTGGCGTTCAGGGTTATCCAGCGCAACGCGAACACTGACCGATAACGCGTCTTTATCTACCCGAGAGTCCACCACACTCACCGTGCCGGTAAAGGCCTCATCGGGATAGGCTTGCGACGTGACGGCCACTGGCATATTGGGATAAAGCAGTCCGATGTATTGCTCTGGCACCTGAATATCGAGGTTCATGCGTGACAGGTTGTCGAGACTAAAAAGAGTTTCGCCCACATCCACGCGCTGGCCGACGCTTAAATCAAACAAACCAATGCGACCAGAAAAAGGCGCGATTAAACGATGATCATCTAGATCAGATTGCGCCGATTGCAAACGGGCCTTGGCAATATTGACACTGGCTTGCTGCGCATCCAACTCGGTTTGTGTTAAGGCACCACGTTGCGCCAGCTTGGTGTACTCCTTTAGCTTGCGCTGCTCATCATTGAGGTAAGCCGACGCCTCCAGCACCGCGGCTTGAGCTTTGGCGCGATTAAAGGTCACCAAAGGCGCCCCTTTTTCAACCGTCTCGCCCGGTTTTACATGCACAGTTTCAATGCGCGCCGAGACTTCTGATTCAATATCAATCTGCTGATGGGCTTTAACATTGCCCACCAATGACAACGACGGCGCAATCGGTTTGGTTTCCACTTCCGCCGTCATCACATCCACAGATCGTGCCCCCGGTGCTGAGGCTACGATATCTTCGTTCGTGGGCCCCGACCCATTCCATAACCAGAACGCAACGCCGCCCAATATCACGGCGCCCACTAGCATCCCTTTTTTCATTGCATCACACCTCATAATTTGAATAGCACCAGTGTACTGATCTGCTTCTTTTTGTCCTTAAAGAATTGTAAAGACGCTATTTTTTATACTTATTACATTGAAATATGAGATTCGATCAGAACTCATAATTGCTTTATGATTGATCTTTCTGCGATATATGGGTTGTGACCTACCCACGCATCATCGAGACTGGGCATGAGACTGCGGCAATAAGCAACGGTTTCAAAAAACGCATAAAATTCGATGTTGGCGGTCAAAAACACCGTAAAGCGTTGAAAAAAACATCAACCGCTACACGGGATCAAGAAAATCCTTTACAGCACCAATCGGTTTGATAATATTCGCCCCGTTCGCGTGGTGGGATTCCCGAGCGGTCAAAGGGATCAGACTGTAAATCTGACGGCTCAGCCTTCGAAGGTTCGAATCCTTCTCCCACCACCATTTTTACCAAGCAATACTCCGTGGTGGAGTTCCCGAGCGGTCAAAGGGATCAGACTGTAAATCTGACGGCTCAGCCTTCGAAGGTTCGAATCCTTCCTCCACCACCACTTTTACAAAGCAATACCCCGTGGTGGGATTCCCGAGCGGTCAAAGGGATCAGACTGTAAATCTGACGGCTCAGCCTTCGAAGGTTCGAATCCTTCTCCCACCACCACTTTACAAAGTAAGACTCCGGTGGAGTTCCCGAGCGGTCAAAGGGATCAGACTGTAAATCTGACGGCTCAGCCTTCGAAGGTTCGAATCCTTCCTCCACCACCATCTTTAAGGGCCAGCATCTGCTGGCCCTTTTTCGTTGTTGTGTCGTTAGCAGCCCTATTATTTCCCGCATGTTAGTGATGCTCGCCCATGCGGCGACCATAAATCTTGCTCCGGTCCTTTCGGTACAATTCGGGTTGGATTGATATTCCCGTGGCTGTAATAGTAATGGGTTTTGATGTGCTGCATATCGACGGTCTCAGCCACCCCTGGCACTTGAAACAGCTCTTTCATGTAGCAAAACAAATTGCAGTAATCGGCAATACGTTGCTTGTTACATTTAAAGTGGCCCACGTAGACAGGATCAAAACGAATCAGGGTGGTGAACAAACGCCAATCGGCTTCTGTGATCTGGTTTCCGGCAAGATAACGGTTGCGACTTAAATGATCATCCAACACCGTCAAGGCAGTAAATAACTTATCAAAAGCGTCTTCATAGGCCGCTTGCTCGGTGGCAAAGCCACATTTGTACACGCCATTGTTTACATTGGGGTAAACAAATTCATTCCACTGATCAATCGCCGCACGTAGGTTTTCTGGGTAATAATCGTCATGATTGCCCGTAATACCATTAAACGCCGAATTGAACATTCGAATAATGTCGGCGGATTCATTACTGACAATCGTCTCGGTTTGCTTGTCCCATAAAATTGGCACAGTGACCCGTCCGGTGTAGTCAGGTTTGGCTTTGGTATACAACTGGTGCGCGTAGTCAAACCCATATAAGGGCTCTGGCTTCGAAAACGTCCAGCCATGTTCTAGCATCTCAGGCGCCACCACAGTGACAGCAATATGAGGCTCAAGCCCTTTCAAATGACGCATAATCAGGGTGCGATGCGCCCACGGGCATGCCAAAGAGACATAGAGATGATAACGTCCTGATTCTGCTTTAAAGCCCGCGCTCCCGCTGGACTCTGAATCACCATCAGGCGTTATCCAATGACGAAACCCTGCGTCTTCACGGATAAATCGGCCGCCGGATGATTGGGTGTCATACCACACATCGTGCCACACACCATCGATCAGWTTTCCCATACGTCCTCCTTTTTCTCTTTGCAGTATAAAAAGCCACAACGAGAAAGTCGGCCATTCAACTTGTTGGAGTTATTCGAAAAAGCTGTTCAAGTGGCTGATCGTCGCAGAATGAAAGGAGTACGAGGCCACCGAAAAATCATAAGCCATAGCACGCACCATAGTGACCTGTCAGACTGAAAACATGCCAGTTAGTAAAATTCCACTATATTAAATAGGTCCGATCTTAACTGAATAGGCGCCCAATGAAATGGATGTATAACCTTAAAGTGCGGCTTAAGCTCATGATCGCATTTGGTATTTTGGTGTTATTAACTGCATTAGTGACGCTGAACGCTGTCACAGGTGTGGATGAGCTGAATGATGATGTCTCGGCTGCCGATGATCTCAATCGAATTGTTAAATACATAAAAGAAGTGCGGATTACCGAAAAGAATTATATTTTACGTCGCGATAACAGCTACGTGGATGAAATCAAACAACTTACTGACACCATCAATCAGCAAGTAACCACCACAACCGCCAAAGTCAATGAGCAAGAAATCCTCACACTGCTTTCGCAAATCATGACTGAAAATAAAGCCTACCAAGCGGCGATGGATCAGTATGTGGCGCAGTTTGATAAGCTCGCGCAAGCGGAAACAGGGATGCGCGATCAGGCTCGGCGGGTTGAGCAAGCGCTGATAGACATTCGCCAAACACAAAAGGATCGCGTCAACCGTTATCTTGCCCAAGGGCGCGCGCCGGAAGTGGTCATCGATACTTTGAAAATTGCCGATGAAGCAAATCGCTTAATTAAATGGATGCTCGAATCTCGTCGCGCCGAGAAGAATTTTCTTCTTTCGAACGATACGCAGTTCATGGATGCCGTCAATAAAACCTTGGTCGACATGGACAAGTTGATCGATACCCTTCCGGATGAAATAGACAAGTCAGCCGTTCGACAAGGCATCGCGTCCTATCGCAACGCATTCCAAACCTACGTCAGCACATATCAACAAAGCCAAACAATTAACGACACCATGTTAACCAAAGCGAGAGCCGTGGAAGATCTCGCCGAGAAAGGCCGTGATATAGGCAAACAAGAGCTCTCTGAAAATGAGCAAAGTTTACTGGTTAGTAATGTCGTGCTAGCCGTCGCCGCAGTTGTAATCGGTATCGGTGTCTCTTGGCTGATGACTGCCATGATCGTGCCACCCTTACAGCGCGCAGTGGCAGCCAGCCAACAAATCGCCAATGGCGATTTAAGCGTCAACATTGCGACCGACAGGAAAGATGAAATTGGTGAGCTGCTCGGATCCATTTCCACCATGTCGACCCGTCTAAAAACCATGATTGGCGATTTGTCGGACAACATTACCCGCATCGCCAACTCGTCAGAGGAATTATCTTCGCTGACCAACGAAACCTCCCACGGCGTGAAGACGCAGAAACAGGACATTGAACAAGTGGCCGCAGCAGCAACACAAATGAGCGCCTCGGCACAAGAAGTGGCGCATAAAGCCGAGGCAACCTCGGACTCCGCCCATCAGGCGAACGATCAAGCGCAACGCGGTAACGCGTTAGTGAGCACCACAGTCGCCGGTATTTCGACCTTAGCGGAAGCCATTGGACAGTCCGAGTCGGTCATTAACACGGTGAAAGACGACAGTGAAAACATCGCGTCTATCTTGGATGTGATCAAAGGAATTTCGGATCAAACCAACTTACTCGCACTCAATGCCGCCATCGAAGCCGCCCGCGCGGGTGAGCAAGGTCGTGGCTTTGCGGTAGTGGCCGACGAAGTCCGTTCACTGGCACAGAAAACCCAAGAATCGACCGTCGAGATTGAAAAAATGATCGAGACCCTTAAAGCAGGTGCCGAATCCGCCGTGAGTGAAATGGTGAAAAGTAAGCAACAAGTCGAAGAAGTGGTCGAGCAAACCGAACAAGTTCGTGAAGCCCTTGAGTCTATTTCAGCAGAAATTAGCAATATCACGGAAATGAACACCCAAATCGCACAAGCCGTCAAAGAGCAAGGGCACGCGGCGGAAGATGTCAGCCAACGCATGAATACCATTCAAGATGTGGCCGACCAAACCTCGCAAGCCTCCGAGCAGACCTCGGTGGCCAGCCAAGACTTGGCATCCGTCGGCGAAGAGCTGCGTCGCCTCAGTACCGTGTTTAAATGGTAACCGAATTGCCACCCAGCCTGCTGGGTGGCATTTATCTCATTCTGCGCTTATGACGAAGGCTGCAGAGGCTGTGGTTGACGGTTCGGTAACCACAGCGAAATGACCGTGGTTACGGTGAGAAATCCAAACGACACCCAAAGGCATGCCGCCAGCCCCCACACTTGGAACACCCAACCGGATAACACAGTACCAATTAAGCGTCCCATGGCGTTTGCCATATAATAGAACCCCACATCCAGCGACACGCCGTCGCCTTTGGCGTAGCTGACAATCAAGTAAGAATGCAGTGAAGAGTTAATCGCAAAGATCGCTCCGAACACCATAAGCCCGACGATAATCACCCCTTGCGGATGCCACTGTTCGCCAATTGCGTAAGCAATGATGCCAGTTACCACCGCCAGTAAACATGACCAACCGAGCGCCGCCTTACTGCCCGGCGAATGGCCAGCTTGGCGCCCAGTGATTTTCGGCGCAATCCCTTGCACCATGCCGTAAGCGATCACCCAAAGGGCAAGAAAGCCGCCCACCGCACTGTGGCTCCAACCAAATGTGGTGCCAAGATAAATTGGCAACGCCACCACAAACCACACATCTCGCGCGCCGAAAAGGAACATCCGTGCCGCTGAGAGGATATTCACACTACGAGACTTAGAAAAAATTTCCGAAAACTTGGGCTTACTTTTGGCTTTTCCCAACTCCGCATTGAGCGACACCACACTGCCGATAAACACGAGGCTCAAGACGCCAGCCATCGCCGCCACCGCGTACTGAAAGCCAATCAGAGAAAGCAATGCGCCACCGACAAAAAAGCCCACACCTTTGAGTGCATTCTTCGAGCCGGTCAAGATCGCAATCCACTTAAACAGCGCCCCCTCTGCGTTGTCAGGCACCAAGGTTTTAATCGCGCTTTTGGCACTCATTTTATTCAGATCTTTCGCAATCCCAGACAAGGCTTGAGCTGTCATCACCCAGGGAATGGTGAGCCAAACGGCTGGCACCGCTAACATGGCGAGCGCCACAATTTGCATACCAAGGCCAATATTCATGGTGCGATTAAGGCCTAAACGCGCACCGAGCCATCCACCGATAAGGTTGGTGACCACGCCGAAGAATTCGTAAAACAAAAACAGCGAGGCGATTTCTAACGTGCCGTAGCCCAGCTCATAAAAATACAGCACCACCAGCATCCGCAGTGCACCGTCGGTGATGGTGAAATTCCAATAGTTAAAGGTGACCAGCATATACTGGCGCACGGATTGGCTTAATTGAGCAAACATAGTGGTCATCGATTCACATACAAAAAAGGGCGATGCGGTACGGGGCACGCATCGCTACCCTATAAAAAAGCGATTACTGATCAACGCGGCCGACGTTGCGCACCAACTCAGCGGTGCGCGTGGCATACCCCATTTCGTTGTCATACCACGCATAGATTTTGACCATACGCTTACCCACCACCATGGTGGATAAACCATCGACAATCGTGGAGCGCTGATCGCCACGGTAATCAATCGAGACTAAAGGACGCGCCTCAAAGCCAAGAATGCCGTTGAGCTCGCCATCCGCGGCCTCTTGCAACAGGGCGTTCACCTCATCAGCAGTGGTATCGGTTTCCACGTCAAAGATCACATCCGTTAGCGACGCATTGGCGAGTGGCACACGCACCGCATGGCCATTAATCTTACCTTTTAGATCCGGGAAAATTTCCACGATGGCTGTCGCCGATCCTGTGGTGGTCGGGATCAAGCTCATGCCGCACGCGCGGGCACGACGTAAGTCTTTATGCGGCGCATCTAAAATCGTTTGAGTATTGGTTAAATCATGAATGGTGGTGAAGGTCGACTGCGCAATTCCCAGTTTTTCATGGATCACTTTCACAATCGGAGCCAAGCAGTTCGTGGTACACGACGCTGCGGTAACGATTCGATGTTTACTCGGATCAAATATCGCGTCATTCACTCCCACCACAATATTCGCCACTCGCTCATCTTTGACTGGCGCAGAGACAACCACACGCTTTACGCCTTGGTCCAAGTATTTTTGCAGCAAATCCGCGTCACGGTGTTTTCCCGTTGCCTCAATCACCACATCGCAGCCTGACCAATCGACTGCATCAATCGCTTTTTCTTGGCTTGTCGTCAGTGAGTGACCGTTAATCTGCACGCGGTTTCCTTCTGCACTCACCGCGTGATGCCAACGCCCTTGTACCGAATCAAACTCCAGCAAATGCGCCAGTGTTTCCGTATCTCCCGCCACATCATTAATGTGGACAAATTCGAGCTCTGGCCAGTCAAACGCAGCCCGCAGTGCCAAACGGCCGATACGGCCAAACCCATTGATCCCGATTTTAATTGTCATTGCTTTCTCCCTTACACGCAGCAGGTGGGGCGAGACGCCATCTTGGCAAGCCGCGTGAGATCTTCTTGATAAGTGTCTTTTAGGCAGTTGGAGTCCACCAGCCCTTGAATTTGTTTGCGCATCCAGCCGGGTAAATCGGCAGCTAAACGATAAAACACCCACTGCCCTTGGCGCGTATCAACCAACACCCCGCTGGCACGCAATTGCGCCAAGTGGCGTGAAATCTTTGGCTGCGAGGTATCTAGCGCTTCAGTCAGTTCGCACACACATAACTGCCCTTCACGGGCAATAAGCAGTAAACACCGCACACGTGTTTCATCGGCCAATAATTTGAAAAACTGATGAGGCAACATAGGCTCTCTCACTACACTTCATTAACTGTATATATGCATATGCGTATATTATAAAATCTAAGCATGCACGCAACCCTGACAGACAGGAGTTCATAAAAGCTTCATGTTAAATCGTATAGCGTCGCTTCATCCTTAGCGCGACATTCACCAATGCAATCAACACGAGCACGTGATAGGTATAACGCTAGACAAGCACTGACGCTTAATATTGATGAACGAACTCGACTAAAGCATGCAGCTGAAGCTTCTTAGCTTTGAGACAAAGCTAGGCAGTTTTTGCCGTTGCAAACAGGCTAAAAAGTCATCTGAAGTCATGGGAGGGTTTTTCAGGGCGCGTTTTTGTTGCTGAGCAGCTCTCACGCAAGCACTGCTGTCTAGCTCAAACATATCACAGAGAAACTCATCAGGATGGATTACCGATAGGCCAAGCGGATCGAGTAATTTTGAAGGGAAGTCTTTGAGATTAAAGGTGATGATAGACTCCGCTTGACCTTTGATAGCAGCGGCAACGACATGTCTATCATCTACATCAGGTAACGTTAACCCGTCTATTAATGGCTCATATCCTTCAATCAAGCAGTCAGGAACATGCGCATTCATCAACTGTTTGGTTCTCTCTAATCGCTCTGGGTCGATATCTGGATTATTTTTGAGAAGATTTCTGATCCATTCATCATGTATTTGTTCTGTCCATCGTGCTCTAAATAACCCCGTGTTGGACAAATACATTAGATAGCTGCGAAGTGGCGCGGGGTACATAACACATGCGTCTAAAATTACTGTATAGGATGTCATCAATACCCCATATCCATTTCTTGATCTAATGCTGATAGTTCAGCAAGTGCTGCTAGCCGTTTCTCTTCTAAGCGATTCTTATACGCCATCAAATCGGCATAGGCCACCTTCCTACGGTTACCTTTACGACTATATGGGATCTCATTAGCATCAAGCAGTTTGATAAATGTCGGACGAGACATATTGAGCATATCAGCCCCTTCTTGCGTGGTAAGCTCAGCATGGATAGGGGTAATACTCACTGAGTTACCATGGCCTAATTGCGTCAGCACCTCAATCATCATGTTTAGTGCACTTGATGGAATAGTGACTTCATGACTCTGACCAGACTTATCGACGACATGAATTTTTTGCGCTTCACCATTGGTTTCTATAACGGCTGATAACGCTTGGCTACTAAGCTTAGCCAGTGTGATTTCTTCGGCACTTGGCAGTGTTTTCATATTCATCGTATTTTTCTCAGCTTTGATTTCAGGCTGTATAAGCCTATGCACTGTTCAGTATCTGAAATATTCGAAAATATGTCAACATTCGAAATTTTCGAAAGCCATTTAAACGCTCATTGCCGATTGAGTCGAACACGAAACATAAAGGCACCGGGTTTCTAAAAAGCCCTTTACATCCGTAAGAAATGCTGTAGTGTGACCAAAGCTCTAGATACGGAGCATCAAAAGACATCAAGTCAAAGTCGAGACAGACCACGCTATTTCCCGCATAGACTCTCTGCAGTAATCCACTTTCGCTTTTTTCCTAGATTGATAACCCGTTAAACGCCCTTTTGCTATCTCTCATTGGTGGGTATAACTGTATTAATGGTGATCGTTCACGCCAAAGAAACCGACGCATCTGCGTGGCCCATGATGGATAACCACTGAGGGGCAGAGCAATAATCATTTAACTCATGGAGATAAAATATGGCCGCGACTAACGGCAGACTGCGTCACTGGTATCATTTACGCCGTGCGCAAACACAAACGAAAACCGCTAACAACACAACCAAAACAGTAAGGAACGCCATTGATAGTTAACTTTTCACTCCCTAATCTTGCCAACTGGCAGGTCGCGATTCATCAATTTAATGGGGATATTATCCTCAAGCACTTGCTCCATCGCCTACCAACATTATCCCAACCGACGCTACAGTTTGATCCCAGTACCGAGCTTGGCGCCATTTTTAGCCAAGGTGAATGCTTGGGTGAATTCTCTCTTGCGCACTAACGCTTAGACAATATCGCGCGTTTCCATAACCTACAGAGATAGAGGCCGCCTTTCCGTTCATTGAACGAAGCTGGTAAAGTGTCTTGCTATTAACAAAACAACAAAGGCAGCCTCACACGTGAAAATCATTTCCTTGAATATTCTTGATGGTTTTTAGTCATTTAAAAACAAACACTTAAACATTATTCAGTCCTTCCATGGCGACAAAGTGGCGACAGTCTCAAAGCCCATACACTTCCCTGATCGCTTCGTGGGCCTTCTCAAGTTTATGAACCGCTGCAGCGATGCGCTTCCTCGTCACCCCTGTTTTAACTTCCGCCAGTTCATAGTAAATCCATTGATGACCCGCAACCTGACAGCTTCTCGTGTTGTCTCAGGCAAGTCACGCTGTGAGTAAATACTCATGAGCACATCTAACTGGGGTGGTTTAATGATTTGTCTCAGCATATTATTTTATGAGTAGTCTAGAATACCCATAAATTTATGGCTTATATTCACCAAGGTTCAATAGCAAGCGGCTGAATCCAGCGATTTCGTGGCTTGAAAACTCTTCAATGTCACAGTTCACACCCCACCAAATCCCGTGATCTAAATTGAAATTATGATCTTTTCATCAAACCACCACAAAACAAATAATATCAATCACTTACACACCACCACTTCAACCTAATGAGATCATCAGGTGATCATTGAGATCGTGACGAAATCTATTCCCGTCCCTTTTATTTCAATTACTTACCTGTGCACACATGGCTCTTCACCGGATGTAGTGGGAAGTGTTTCTTTTCAAGTTTTCCGATTAATTGGACAATAAGGAAACACTCTGCACTTGAGCCCTGAATCAGATGAAAGATACAGCACTCTATCAAGCGATCCTTGGACTGATTCCGCCATGGACTGTCGACTCTGTCCAGGTGGATAAAAAGAGCCAACGTATTACCGTGACCATCATGTACGAAAGTCCTTCAGGCGTTGCTTGTCCAACATGTTCGAAAGCGGTAAGAAAGCATGACTCTCGAAAGC
Organism: Salinivibrio sp. PR919; assembly: GCF_001995355.1. Taxonomy (NCBI): domain Bacteria; kingdom Pseudomonadati; phylum Pseudomonadota; class Gammaproteobacteria; order Vibrionales; family Vibrionaceae; genus Salinivibrio; species Salinivibrio sp. PR919. The sequence continues at coordinate 38,993 of NZ_MUFL01000003.1, forward strand.
GGATATGGCGTCATTTGGATACATGCCAGTACGAAACATATCTTGAGGCCCAAGTCCCACGTGCTGACTGTCCAAAGCACGGGGTTCAGACCGTTTCTGTTCCTTGGGCATCTCCTGGAAGTCGCTATACCGAACTCTTCGAGACAAAGATTATTGAAACACTTCAGTTCACTTCTCTTCACTCTGTATCTAAAGCCTTTCGACTGAGTTGGGGAGCCATTGATCGGATAATGAAAAGGGCTGTTTCACGAGGGCTCGCCCGGAGAAATTTAGATAAGGTAGAAGCTTTGTTGGTAGACGAAACTGCCTTTTGCCGAGGGCATGATTATGTCACTGTGATGTCGAGCCGAACGGGCCAAGTTCTCGCTGTTGCCGACGGTAAAAGTGAACAAAGCTTAGCAAACTGCTATCGAGTGCTGCCTAACATCGCTAAACAACAGGTCCGCTCAGTCTCGATGGATATGAGCCAAGCTTTTATGAATGCAACCGAGTCCTTCTTTGGCTCACGATCTAAACGCCTGATTGCAGTTGATCATTTCCACGTAGCAAAAGTGCTCACCAAAGCTGTTGACGATGTTCGCAAGCAAGAGGTTAACCGTCTACCGCCATACCTTAAACGAGAGTGCTACAGAACGCGTTATGGCTGGCTCAAAAGAAATAGAAACCTCACAGGTCGCCTGAGGGAGCGTATAAACAGATTGGCCAAGCTCATGATAGATACAAGCCTTAGCTGGTTGCTCAAAGAGCAAGCAAGACTGATCTGGTACGGAGGTTCGATCAGAAGCGCAAGGAATCAATGGCTAGAGTGGCTTACTTTAGTTAAAGCAAGTGGAATTAAACCATTGATGGCAGCAGCGGCGACAGTGAAAAAGCACTTACCAGCAATCCTTAATGCAATGCGGCTTAAGGCATCGAATGGCTTGGCGGAGGCTATAAATGCCAAAATCCAATACATGAAGCTTAGAGCTAAAGGCTTTAGAAACAAACAAAGGCTCAAGACAGCGATACTGTTCTATTTTGGGGGACTTGATATGACTTTCCACCACGAACGATGAAGAGCCATATAAACACAGTAATTTTAATCATATCAACAAATAAGCCTTTTTTACACGCCGTAATGCAGTGTTTATCACACACGTTTCTTATGGTTTGGGCCAAAACCTACAGGAACCAAGATCACAAATATGTGACCAGGCTCGTATCAGCCTTTGTACTACTCTTAAATGGCATATTTGGTGCAGTAATAAATCAGATTTGACGTGTAGATTTGATACCAATGCCTAAAAAACCTAACAAACCCGACCCTATCGTGCTGTTTTTAGTCACGATTCGGGTGCAGAAAAAGATGACGCAGAATGCCGTTGCGAACCAGTGCCATGGCATTTCGCTCAGCRCTTTGCGACGGATTGAGCAAGGCAAGAYGGATATGACCCTTTCTCAATACCGGGCCTTATGTGAGTTGTACGGGCTGACGTCGCTGGATGTGTCGCTGGGCGAAATGCGGCATCGGCACACGTCGGCGGGGGATATTGCGGCCACCGCCCGGCTGCTGCCAAAGCGGGTTCGGGAAAGCTTTGTCGATTTGATAGTGACGGTGGCCGAGGAGTTGCAAAGTAGGGATGCCGGATAGCCCGGCAAAGCTGTCAAACGGGGCATATCGTGTCAAATCGTTCTATATTGTGCCTATCTGGAGCTGTGAATATTGTCTGATTTTTACAACTCATGTATAGTTTGCGTCCCTCAATACGGTATATTGTACTTTACTTTTATTATGGTTTTTCAGACGACAAGGAGGCTGTATGAGTATGAACCTTGCAGCAAAAGCTAACGCCGCAATGAGAAGTGGTAAAAAGCTGTCTTCCTATGATCTGCCTACTGAAGTGAAACGAAAGATTGCTGCTCGCCGCTACTCACAAGAAGAAATCAACAGCAAATATGCAGAATACCGTGCTGCTAAGGCTGCTGGTTAACCATGTGGGCACACAATACTTATGGTGATATGGTAGAGGGAGATGGGGACTTTGTTGGTTTTGTAGCCTACTCCCTCTACAAAGAGCAAAAGGTCAAATGGATCAAAGCTCATAAGGCAAAAACCGGTAAGTTCCCGACCTCAGATGAAATTCATGATTTTTTCACTCATTACCAATCCTCACCGGACTGCGTCGCTAAATATCGTGAAGATGCGGAACGTATGCTCAATGACTATTTCGATTTCTGCTTTTCTGAAGAGCTAAACGTTTACAAAGAGACGGTGAAAGAAGAGGCTATAGTTCAACGAGTTCACAAACCATTTAAAGTCTCAGTCTGGGAGAACTTGGCGGCTGGGCTTATTGCTTCTTTCATAACAATAGTTCTATCCATGACTTTTTGGCTCTATTCGGAAATGAAATTTTCAGAACGAAGAGAAGAGCTTCTGAAGTCAGCACCTATTGCTGAAGAGCTTAAACAGCTGATAAACGAATAAATTTTAGTCATGAAGCCCGACACTGCCGGGCTCTTTTATACTTCACCCCCAAACCGGGCTGTTCAGGATCAGGCTTTGCTGTCGGGCCAGTTTCATGAGCGCCTTGTTCACTTCGTCGATTTCTTCCTGCTGCCGGCTCACCAACCGGTGCAGCGCCTGCAAATCGTATTCGCTGATCACCTTCATCCCCACTTGCTCGGCCAGTGCTTGCAGTTCCGCCACCGGGGCTGCTTTGTATTTCCGGGCTTCTTCAATGTCGTGCTTGAGTTTGACGTTCGCCAGCGCGATCGACACTTCATCCCCTTCCGGCCAGCACGGGTTGCTAAAAACCTGGCTGTAGTGAATGCGGATTTCCTGCGTGGTAACGCCGCGCAGTTCGGCCAGTTCGAACATCAGTTCGGTGAGTTTTACCCGGCGGTTGGGTTGTGGTGCGGAAAGAGTGAGTTGCTTGGGTGTTGGGGCGGTTTGGTTGGTCCAGTGTTGCCAGAGTACGTCGTCACATTCGTTTTGATACTGGATGACTTTATCGCGGATGGAGGATTTGACCTTGTTGGGCGATATGGTTTGTAGCCAGCCGAACAGCTTGCGGAGCGGTAAGCAAACCGCCTCTTGGTTTCCGCCAACTGAAGGGATCACCATTTTGGTGATACCCCATCTTTCGGGGTTCGATGCGAGTTTTCTTTTCTCTTTTCTTGAAGATGACTTTGCCTTCGCGTTCCCAGTCTCGAAGGAGGCGTTTGGACATGCCGGAGTAACGTGAATACTCCTCCAATGTCATAAAGGGTGCGTTCACGACTATTTGAAATGAGAGCATGGTGTTATCCTTACTAGTTGGTTTTGAGTTCCGATTTGTTCCGGTGTACGGCATCCTGTGCCGAAAACCGAACTTGACAACAATGGCAGATCGAAAATGACAACACTACAAGCTGAAATCCCGGCTTTTGATTATGTTTCCGGGAAGGAATTCACAGAAAAGCTTCGAGAAATAACCGGAGCTTCGACTAATTACATGCTGGCTGACAAGTTTGGAATCCCAAGCTCAACCATTCAGACTTGGCACAGCCATGATCGGACCGCTTTTGAGTTAATTGTCAGAACGCATTTAGCAACCGGTGCGTCGGTTCGCTATATGGCACTGGGTGAAGGAGAACCTTTTGAAGGTAAAGTCGACCCAGTTGAAGGGCTACAAACTCACCGCTTGGTTGACGGGGCATTGGTTGAGGCAGGAAGAATTTCGCTAGACTTAAGCACGCTGGACCGATTTGGCTTGAAACCATCGATCACCAAAGTCATTGAAGATGATGCCGCGATTTATTACGTAAACACAGAATCCACCAATCCGACTTCAGGCAAGTACCTGATCGATATTGACGGCCAGCTGTCAATCAACTTCATCCTGCGTTAAAGTGCTTGGCCGCGTGGCCATGACGATGAGTAAGGAATAATTCCTCACAGCTCACACATATGCACCACGTTTGATGCGTATGGAGCAACTAACACAAGATTCTAGCTAGAATTTGACTTCATAAATAAGCACGGAGGCAATATGGAATTAGATGATCAAATTATCTGTACATACCTGTCACAGAGGATGCGACTGTCGATTCAGACTATCGTGAAACCAAAGGTTATCCTGGATGACACAGATCAGCCTATTCATATTCAAGGTTGGTGTGCAAACAATGGCTCCCCCCCGAACCCTGCGTTTCGATCATGTATTGGAAATGCATAGCACTCAGAATGAAGCCGAAGCCTACTTCGAACTCGCAAAAAGAAAATTAGAACAAGAAGGCTTCGAGTTCGAGACTAAACGCTCTCCAGGTGCAAGCAGGTACTCAAGCCCTGAAACTATAGACATTTGTTTCACTGGCTTCAAAAAGGCAGATAAAGATCAACTCATCACGTTTGATAAGGAAAATGGTATGTATGTTCGAGGGGAAGTCACCAAGCATCTGGATATTCTTTGTTATGGCTATAACGCTGGTCCCAAAAAACTCGAAAAGGCCCTATCGCAAGGCGCCATGATTCTTAATAAAGAACAACTGGAAACGTTGATTGAAACTGGTGAAGTTCCCGAGGATGTTTARACAGCCTTTATGACTGTACGTAAATTAGAAGTCGGCAGCCATAGGCCTTGGCTCTGCAAGTGCTAAGTGCCTGTTTTCACTCACAGTAGCATGACGAATAAAAATGAGATATTAACTCATGGAAGAATACCCGATTTTAGACATTTCAGATCAGAGTGTTGATGATTTCGAATCGATGGGCACGAAGTCCAAGTTTTGGTATACGGACTCTAATGATGGTCAAGAGTACATCTTTAAGTCTATTCATACCCTCGATAAACGTGGTAACCCAACCGTACGTCATGGCGAGAACTGGTCTGAGAAAGTTGCTTGCGAGCTTGCTGAACTGTTAGGAATCCCTCATGCCCATTACGACTTAGCATTCAATTCAGGCCAGCATGGCACCCGAAGTCCAAACTTCATCCAAACAGGTGAAAATATGGTGTTTGGCAACCAGTTACTAGAAAAGGTTGCTACGACTTTGGCAACACCATTAGGTAAAGGTGAGCGAGCACAACGGATTGAGTTCATTACGACTATTCTTGAGCGAATCATTGTTAATCCGCCAAAGGGCTGGCAGCCCACAGCCTGCATCAATAATGCATTTGATGTTTTTTTAGGCTACCTGATGCTGGATACATTGATCTCAAACCAAGATCGCCACAGTCAAAACTGGGCAATGATCGAAGCCCTTGATGGCACAACATATTTAGCGCCAAGTTTTGATCACGGTGCTAGTCTCGGCCGTAATGAGCGAGATGAGGTCAGAATTGAGCGATTAACGTCCAAAGACTCAGGGCGCCAAATTCCGCAATATGTAACCAAGTGCAAGTCACACTTTTACTTCCATGATAAACGAAGAAAAACTTTAGAGGCATTCTTGGTTTTTAGTGCCAATAGCCCTGATGCCGCGCTAGAATGGCTAGAGAGGTTAGAATCCATCGACAACAGTCAAATCATTGAGGTTGTTACTGCGGTTCCCTCAGAAATTATGACTGACGTAGCAAAGATTTTTTGTTACTCGATAATTATTGCGAACAAGGCACGTTTGTTAAGCAATAAAGAATTAATCGAAAGATTTAAAAGTTTAGTTAAAAAGAGAGCAACGCAATGAAAAGCGTATTTGTAATTTGGAAAGACTTGGACGATGGTATGTGGCACCCAGTAGCCAAACTCACTCGTACGGATACTTTTTATCGTTTAAATTACACCAAAGGCGCTTCTCATCCAAACTTTATAGCTTTCCCTCGTATGGAGGATAAAACTAAAGCCTATTTATCGACAGGTCTTTTCTCATTCTTCAAAAACAGGATCATCCCAACAAACCGGCCTGAATTTAGAATGATGCTGGAATGGTCTGATATTGACTTTGAACTTTATGATGAGCTCGACTTATTAGGCGTTTCAGGTGGCGCACGAAAAACTGATCAGTTTCGTATTATTTCGCAACCGGAGATTACAAAGTCTGGTGAGTATAAAATCAGATTCTTTTCCAGTGGAATTAGCCATTTAGATAAAGAAGCTATTGATCGAATTTCAAAGTTGCGGCCTAAAGAATTGTTAGACTTAGAGTTTGAGGATTCAAACCCATATGACAGTAATGCTGTTATGGTAATGACTTCCGATAACGAGAAAGTGAAAGTTGGATATTTACCTAAATATTTTAATTGTGACATTCGTTCATTATTAAGCAACCCTCACTTGAACGAATACAGAATTAATGTTGTTAAGGTTAATAAAGATGCGCCTGCTCAGTTTAGATTGCTTTGTGAATTCACAGCCAAATGGCCAGATAACTTTATTCCATTGGTCTCTAAAGATTATTCAAACTTTACTGAGTCGGAACAACTTCGCGTCGTATAAATGTCAGTTCGAAACCTTAAAGACGGCAGCAAAAAGCCTTGGCTCTGCGAGTGTTACCCGCAGGGCCGAAAAGGGAAACGTATTCGCAAGCGCTTTGCCACCAAAGGCGAAGCGGTCACGTTTGAGCGTTACACTATGCAAGCGGTGGACGACAAACCCTGGCTGGGTGACAAGCCAGATCACCGCCGACTGTCGGACCTGATTGAGCTTTGGTATCAACTGCACGGAAAGAACCTCAAATCCGGCGACCATTCCCTGCGCCGGTTGCTGATGATTAGCGAGGAACAGGGCAACCCTGTCGCCAGTACCTTCACCGCGCGGGACTTTGTGCATTATCGCGCCAACCGCAGAACCAAGGGCCGGGGTGAAACCCGCAACGGCACTGAGCTTTCGGCATCGTCCCACAATAAAGATCAGTTGTGGCTGCAATCCGTGTTCAATTACCTGATTGATATTGGTGAGTGGAAGCAGCCCAACCCGATGCATTCGGTGAAGAAAATCAAGCTCAGTGAGAACGAGCTGACCTATCTGACCGACGAACAAATCCTCCACCTGTTTGATGTGATTCAGGCTAGCCCGGTTGCCGACCAGCTATGCAAAATTATTCAAATCTGCCTGGCGACTGGCGCCCGCATTATGGAAGCTGTTAACCTACGGGGTTCACAGTTATCGCAGTACAAAATTACGTACGTGCAAACCAAGGGGAAACGCAACCGCACGGTGCCGATTTCAAAATCACTGTATGACGACCTTTATCAACCGATGTCAGATCGACTGTTCACCGTTGGCTATGGTGTGGTGCATAAGTGGATTGACCGTACATTGCCGGATTTACCCAAGGGACAAACCACCCATGTGCTTCGCCACACGTTCGCCAGTCACTTTATGATGAATGGCGGCAACATCCTGGCACTGAAAGAAGCACTAGGGCATACGGACATTAAGCAGACAATGGTGTATGCGCACTTCTCGCCGGATCACCTGGTTGAAGTGGTCGAATTGAACCCGCTCAGCCAGCTAAAAGTGCTCAAAAATGATGGCGGCAAGTGGCGACAAAATGGCGACAGCCATCGCCAAACACCGTTAAATATCGTCGCACATCGTAACTGACGATATTGAAGAACCCAGTAAAACAGCGCCATACGGCGGTATACAAGAGTTTAAAAATTATATGAAAGTAATTTCATTCAATATCAATGGTATTCGTGCTCGTTTGCATCAATTGCAAGCCTTGATTGAAAAACATCAACCTGACGTGATCGGGTTACAAGAAACCAAAGTCCATGATGACGCCTTTCCGCTCGCGGATGTCGAAGCCATGGGTTACGAAGTGCACTTTCATGGCCAAAAAGCCCATTATGGCGTGGCAATGCTATGTAAAAAGTCCCCTATCAGCGTGCAAAAAGGCTTTCCTACTGACGATGAGGACGCTCAACGCCGGATGATCATGGCGACCTTTGAAGACGAAAACGGCAAGCCAATCACTGTGCTCAACGGTTACTTCCCGCAAGGGGAAAACCGCAGCCATGAAACCAAATTCCCCGCCAAGCGTAAGTTTTATCAAGACTTAATGACCTATTTAGCTGACCGTGATCCCAGTGAGCAGCTGGTGGTGATGGGCGACATTAATATCAGCCCGAAAGACGATGACATCGGTATTGGTGAGCAAAACGCCAAACGCTGGCTACGCACCGGTAAGTGCTCTTTCTTACCCGAAGAGCGTGAGTGGCTGGGCACTCTGATGGACTGGGGGTTTGTTGACACCTTCCGAGCCCTGCACCCAACCGTGAACGATCAGTTCTCGTGGTTTGACTACCGCTCACGCGGCTTTGACGATAACCGTGGCCTGCGTATTGACGTGATTCTGGCCACTCCAGATCTGGCGAGCCAATGCATCGATGCCGGCATTGACTACGAACTCCGTGCGATTGAAAAACCGTCAGATCACGCGCCGATTTGGGCAACCTTTAAGTAAGCCCCAAGGCGCACACGTTGGATAAAAAAACGCCGCAGATGATCAGGTGATCACTGCGGCGTTTCTTATTTGAGATTGAGCCGATTAGCTCAGCGGCCTTAAATGGCGTAGGAAGCGGCGCTCCGCTAAGCGGAACATCCAAAGGATGCTAAATGTCAGCGCCATATAAAACACGCCGGCGGTCAAAAACGACTCGAACGGCGCATAATAGCGAGAGTTCACTATCCGAGCGGCACCGGTTAAATCGACAATGGTGATAATCCCAGCCACCGCTGAGCCGTGTAGCATAAACACCACTTCGTTACTGTACGCCGGCAACGCACGACGCATCGCACTCGGCAACACAATGCGCGAAAAGGCTTTATAGGGGCTCATGCCATAAGCGATCGCCGCCTCGACTTCCCCTTTAGGAAGGCCATTAATCGCGCCACGGATGATTTCCGCTGTGTAAGCGGCTGTGTTCAGCACAAAGGCCACTAAGGCGCAGAACCAAGCGTGCTGCCACAAAGTGTCTTCAACATTAATTACCTGACTTAAGCCATAATAAATCAGATACAGCTGGATCAGCAGCGGTGTGCCACGGAAAAAATAAATAAACGCCCACGCTGGGTAGCGCCATAAAGGGAATTGCGCGTTGCGTGCTACCGCGACCGGCACCGCCACCACTAAACCAATCACCAATGCCAGTGATACCAGCCATACAGTGGTCCACAATCCCTCGAGGTAGATGGGCCACGTTTCTAGAACAAGTGAAAAATCCATAAGCACCTACCGCGTGTGAATACTAAAGCGACGCTCCATCCAACGCAGTCCCGTGGTCGAGATACTGGTGAAGAGCAAGAAAATCAGCGCGACAGTAAAATAGAAGGTAAATGGCATCTGGGTGGATCCGGCCGCCAATGCCCCTTTGCGCACCATGTCATCAAGACCGATGATTGACACCAGCGCGGTAGTTTTAAGTAGCACCAGCCAGTTGTTACCGAAGCCTGGTAACGCATGACGGATCATCTGCGGTAAAAGAATACGGCGAAACGCTAAACTGCTGCTCATGCCATAGGCACGTGCCGCTTCCATTTCCCCTGCGTCCACCGCCATAATCGCGCCACGGAAGGTTTCCGCCATGYAAGCGCCAAAGATAAACCCGATGGTTAGGATCCCGGCGATAAATGGGCTGACATCGACGTAATCCGGCAAATAAGACGTCCATTCATGGCTAGGGTTCTGCCCCGCCATATACTCATTGAGCCACTCATTCATCCCATACAGACTGTTATTGAGAAGCATTTGTCCGCCATAAAAAATTAGCATCATCAAGACAAGGTCAGGGATACCGCGGATCACAGTCGTATAAAGGGTGGCAACACCACGCAACGTTGAGAATTTTGACAATTTTGCCAACGCCCCGAGCATACCCAGTAGCATGGCAAGACCTAACGAGAGCAGCGCAACCTGAAGGGTCACCCATGCACCTTCGAGCAGGGACCACTCGTAACCTTTCAAATCAATCATATGATTCGGGCAGCACTTTCATGCTGCCCGCCTGCCTATTACTCGCCGTATACGTCGTAGTTGAAGTACTTGGCTGCAATCTCGTCATACACGCCTTTTTCACGCAACGAATCGATCGCTTGGTTAAGCTTCTCAGTCAGCGCTTTGTCTTGCTTGCGTGTCGCAATGCCAAAACCTTCACCAAACCACTCAGGATCGGTTAATGACGGACCAATAAACTCAAACGCATCACCGCCTTCTTTATCAAGCAGGCCTTGCTGCAGTGCTGACGCATCGCCAAGAATTGATTCGATACGGCCTGCTTTCAAATCAAGGTAAGCTTCATCGAAAGTGCCATAGCGAACGATATCGACCGCATCGCCATAGTTATCCGTCAGGTATTTATCATGGGTGGTTGCGCGCTGAACACCGATTTTAACGCCCTCTAACCCCTCTTTGGTAAAGGTCAGATCCGTGCCTTTTTCAGCTACAAATTTGTTCGGGATGAGGGCGTACTTGTTGGTGAAATCGACTTTCTTTTTACGCTCTTCGGTGATAGACATCGCTGCGATGATGGCATCGTATTTACGCGCTAACAGTGAGGGAATGATGCCATCCCAGTCCTGAGCGACGATTTTACACTTTGCTTGCATCTCTTCGCACAGCGCATTGGCCATATCCACATCAAAGCCTTTCAGCTCGCCTTCATTGGTGGTCCAACTAAATGGAGGGTACGCCCCTTCGATACCAAAACGTACGACCTTCCAATCCTTGGCTGCTACGGAGGTTGACCCAACCGCGGCCATCACGGCGGCGGCAACTAGCCATTTTTTCATTTTCCTTTCTCCTGTCGTTTTTACGATGTTGTGCGGGCTACGCCCATTTGCATGGTTATGCTATTGATATATTTAATTAGTAGATTGATGAGATAAACTGCTTCAGGCGCTCAGATTCCGGAGCATTAAACAACTCTTTCGGATCACCCTGCTCCTCGACCAACCCTTGATGTAAAAACATCACATGATTCGACACATCACGCGCGAAGCTCATTTCGTGGGTAACCACCAGCATAGTTCGCCCTTCTTCCGCCAGTGAACGCATCACCCCCAGCACTTCTCCCACTAATTCAGGATCCAGCGCGGAGGTTGGCTCATCAAACAGCAACACTTCTGGCTCGACGGCGAGCGCACGCGCAATCGCAGCACGCTGTTGTTGACCACCGGATAAATGGCCTGGGTAGTAATCGCGCCGCTCATACAATCCAACGCGATGCAACAAGGCCTCAGCTTGTTCAATCGCTTCCGCCTTGGGCACACCCAATACATGAACAGGCGCTTCAATAACATTTTGCATCACCGTCATGTGTGACCAAAGGTTGAAGCCTTGAAATACCATGGCCAGACGCGAGCGAATGCGTTGCACTTGTTTGTCACTGACGGGAACAGGCTCACCAGCACGGTTGTTTTTCATTTTGATCAACTCACCATTGACCCAAATTTCGCCGCCGGTGGGCGTCTCAAGTAAATTGATACAACGCAAAAAGGTGCTTTTCCCGGATCCGGAAGAGCCAATAATAGAGATAACGTCGCCACGGTGGGCGTCGAGAGAAATGCCTTTGAGCACTTGGTGCTGCCCAAAGCTTTTTTTGAGTGACTTAACCTGTAGCGCTACAGCTTCCGTCATGCGCTAGCTCCTATCATCCATGAAATCTGTTGTGTTTACGTACCGCCCACATCAAATGCGCGCTTATTATTACTCACGGTTGGGTGAGTGCCTGACCCCTCACCATCGTTGGTGATTAATTCGACATCTTGCAATCGAAAATWTCACCCCTCCCTCTAATGAGCAACATTTTGTTAACCTTAAAAATGGAATTATTATAGTCAATATTATTGCATAAAAAGTCAAACGCAAAATTAACTGCTGAAAAAACAACCAGCACATTCGTCACATCGAGATCGTCGACATACCAACAAAGTTACAACTGTCATATTTCTCTACTCTGCTTCCAACAGCCAACCGTCGGCAGTATGGGCGAGATACAAAAGGGCGAACGTGAGGTATCGCTTAACAACAAGCATAGCGCAGCACATTGTTTTTAAGGAAATAAAGTAGGCGCTGAATAGAAACCCATACTCTCACGCACGGGTGGTGAACGCTTTTCAGTGTTAATACGCACCAAGAAGTAACAAAACTGTGAAGGGGCGAACGCTAAGACCATGATGGCAGACAAAAGCGCCCGCATTGTAAGACAGATTAGGAAATAGATAGATCAGACAAGCTCGCGCGACCTGCTTTAAGTAATTCCAACGTCTCTCGCCAACGTTCAGCCAAGCCTGAGGTATCCCTTGCTTGCCACTCATTTAAGGCAAAGTCAGCCAAGGCATAATCTCCCGCTTTGATAGCGCTAATAGATAACCACTGCCAAAGCATCCTATCTTCTTTTAAACCATGAGAAAGCGCCACTTGGGACGTATCAATCACCTCTTGCCAGCGCTTGAGCTGATACGCCAACATCACTTGAAGCTTAAGGGTTTGTGTATCAGGCGCGCTCAGGTTGATCTCGCTGACCCGATTAAGTGCCGCGACACGCTGGTTGTTTTGCAGCAGACACTGCACCAACAAAAGTTGCTCATCTCGTGTGGGAACGCGATCCAATTGGCTTAACCCTTGCTGCCAATAAGCCAGCGCTTCTTGAGGTTGGGTTTGTTCGAGTTGCTCTAGCGCCAATGTGCGATACAACGCAATATCGGCCCTCGCTCTCGCTAAGTATTGACGGGCTTGAGAGTGCGATCCGGCATGCGCATGTGCTCGCGCAGCCTGAGCCAACCATTTCGGCGCAACATCGTCTTGCTGAGCCAGTGCATCAAAGGTACGTGCCGCGGCGGAAAACTGCGACAAGGCCATTTCACTCAACCCTTTGGTTTGCAGAGTAAACGCATCCGCATTGCCGCTCTTTTGTAGTCGCGACGCATAGTCTATCGCCACATCATAGCGAGATAATGCGTAAGCCGACTGCATCGCCAAACGGTTGGCATGCGGCAGTAATTCATGGTGCTCGGCCATCTGCCGCGCATAGCGAAGGACTTCATCATATTGTTTAACGCGGTAGGCTAAAGTAATCACTGCCGATAAGGCGTCCGCTTCGCTGTCTTTACTTAATGCATTGAGCGCGAGTGCCTGACGATAACTGCGATAAGCCTCTGCCCGTTGCTGTAAATACAAATGCGCTACGCCTTGCAGACGCAATAACTCGGCACGTGCTGAATTATCCAGTGCTGCATCATCCTTCGCGGTCAGCAACGTTTGGCTATTTTGCAACGCCTGCTGATACGCCCCTTGTTGAATCAGACCACTGACGGCATCTACACTGGCGGTTTGTTGTCCGTACGCGGGTGCCAACACCAACATACTTGCCAGCATACAAGCGTGAATTCCCTTACTCGAAAAAGCGCTTCCTAAGCTCGAAATCAGTCGCCGCACCAAACTTATCCATTGTTCAACCATGATGGGATGACTATAACGTAATTTTTCTTTGTCAGCAGCGCTAGCTGTCATGCTGTCTACATTCCTTGGCGTGTGATCGCGTTCCTCGACACAGTCACCCACTTTCACCCTCGATATTCGCCTGTTTTGTAGCACATTTTAGGCGTGATTTTTGGTAAAAAAATTACAAAACTCCGACATGGGTGGCTTTTTAGGCACATTTGGCGCGCTAAAAAGCGCCGATAACCGGCCGTGGCACGTAAAAAAATTACACGGTAATGATCTAAGTCAACATTCAGAAAATCCTCTATTGTTAGCATGCTGATAACGAAACAGAACACGGCCACAAGGCCAGCGTAAAAACAATATAAAGACTGGCTAAACCACTGTTTCGAAAGCTTTTGCTTTCTGTAGACGAGGAAATTATGGCAACACATGCTCAAGACCGCAGTGTGAGTCACGAAGAAAAAAGCGAATATCAAAAGAAGCACAAGCCGGCTTCATCATTCGCCTCCCGCGCTGACTACCTGAATCACGAACTACAAATCATGCGTCCGCGCCGTTGGGGGCTAAACCTGCCCGGCCGTGACTTCCGTTTTGAACTTGAAGATCTTGTTCCCGCGCTAGCTGGTACCATCGGCATCATCGCAATGTATTCTGCGGTAATGATGTCATGGGCTGAGGGGCTAACCGCAGCGTGGGATCACATCACACTTGGTAAAGCATTTGCCGTCGAGGTTGCTCGCGTGGAAATGTTAATACCTGCTTTATTGTTTTGTGTGTTACTGTGCGGCTTTATCAACCCCCGCGCGAACTTAGCCGGTAACCACGGTCCGATGATCCCGTTGGTCGGAACCATCGCCTTGGCCGGTGCTCACCCACTTGCTCTCGGTATTCTGATCGGCGTATTTGGCCTGACCTTAAGCTACCTCAAAGGTGGGTCCAAACTGGTAAATCTTACTAGTCAGGGCGTGGCCGGTGGCTTGCTGATTTTCCTCGGCTTTGGTGGCGCAAAAGGACAAATTGAGAGCCTGTTGGCTTGGGGCGCAGAGATCAACATGGGCTATGTCTCCATCTTGATTCTTGCCGTGTCGATTGTGATTTATGCCTTCTTGGCTCGGATTGGTAAGCGCTGGCTGGCGATCCCTGTATGCGCCATTACTGGTGGTTTGATTGCCACTGCACTTGGTGCGGGCTCGTCATTAGAGTTTGTCACCCAGCCCGGTATCCCAAACCTTAACCCTGTGTACTGGTGGGGATCGACTGAACAAGGTTGGCAGCTAGGTTTACCTAATGTATCGCACTTCTTAGCGTCATTGCCATTTGCTTTGCTCGCGGTTGCGATGTGGTCGCCAGACTTCCTTGGTCACCGTATTTTCCAGGAACTAAACTATCCTAAGAAAGCCGAAAAAGTACTGATGGATGTGGATGACACCATGACAGGGTGCTCAATTCGCCAAATGGTCGGCGCCTCTGTAGGTGGCGGTAACATCACCTCATCATGGGGCACCTATATGATCCCGGCTGCGATAGCTCGCCGCCCGATCCCAGGTGGTGCCATTATTCTCGGTTTACTGTGTATCGGTGTGGCTTTAATTGGTTACCCAATGGACGTTGCCACTTGGCCTCCAGTGATGACTATCGCACTGCTTTCAGGGGTATTCCTGCCCTTGCTTGAAGCAGGCATGCAGATGGTCAAAGACGCCAAGTCAAGTCAGTCAGCCGGTATTTGTATTTTCGCCTCCATGGCTGTTAACCCAGTCTTTGGTTGGGCAGTCACAATGCTTTTGGACAACAACGGCCTTATCGGTGACAAAGAGCGTCCTAAAACGCTGTCAGCGGTTGACCGTCTGGTGATTCCAACCGCCACTGTGATTATTTGTATTGCTGCCATGTTGGCAGTTGGAATGATTCCCGGCATTCCAGCGTTATTGTAATAACTCAGCCCCGCTTACGGGCGGGGCAATCCGGATTTAAATCGATGGGTCGCAGGCGTCAGCCATACTGACAAACACTATGACTGAACCTGGTCCCGATAAACTTCTTTTTGAAAAGAGTACAGGTAGGTGCAACATGTCTGAGCACGTTTCTAATGCATGGGAAGGATTTGTTGAAGGTAACTGGAGCAAAGCCGTTGATGTTCGCGACTTTATCCAAAAAAACTATACCCCTTACGAGGGCGACGAATCATTCCTAGTCTCTGAGCCAACTAACGCGACTAGCCAGCTGTGGGCGCGCGTGATGGAAGGCATCAAGCAAGAGAACGCGACGCATGCACCGGTTGACTTTGATACGTCTGTGGTTTCTACCCTGACTTCTCATGACGCCGGCTACATCGAAAAAGATCTGGAAAAGATTGTTGGTCTACAGACTGACGCGCCGCTAAAACGCGCCATGCTGCCTTACGGCGGTATCCGCATGGTAGAAGGTTCATGCCACGCTTATGGCCGTGAGCTTGACCCACAAGTGAAGAAAGTTTTCACCGAGTATCGTAAAACCCATAACCAAGGTGTTTTCGATATCTACACCCCTGAAATCATGAAGTGTCGTAAGTCTGGCGTATTGACCGGTCTTCCTGATGCCTACGGCCGTGGTCGTATCATCGGTGATTACCGTCGCGTCGCGCTATACGGTATCGACTTCTTGATGAAAGACAAAAAAGCGCAGTTCGATTCTCTGCAAGAGAAATTCGAAAACGGCGAAGATCTGCAAATGACCATGCAACTGCGTGAAGAAATTGCAGAGCAGTACCGTGCACTGGGCCAACTTAAAGAAATGGCAGCGAAATACGGCTGTGATATTTCTCGCCCAGCAGAAAATGCGCAAGAAGCCATTCAGTGGACTTACTTCGGCTACCTAGGTGCAGTAAAAACCCAGAACGGTGCAGCAATGTCACTGGGCCGCACGTCAACCTTCCTAGATATTTATCTAGAGCGCGACATGGCCGCTGGCAAACTGACTGAAGAACAAGCGCAAGAGCTGATCGACCACTTCGTGATGAAACTGCGTATGGTTCGTTTCCTACGTACGCCTGAGTATGATGATCTCTTCTCTGGCGACCCAATTTGGGCAACTGAATCAGTAGCCGGTATGGGTCTAGACGGTCGTACTCTGGTATCTCGTACCAGCTTCCGTTTCCTTAACAGCCTATACACCATGGGTCCAAGCCCAGAGCCAAACATCACTGTGCTTTGGTCTGAAAAACTGCCTGAAGGCTTCAAAAAATTCTGTGCCAAAGTGTCTATCGATACCTCGTCTATCCAGTACGAGAACGATGATCTGATGCGCCCAGACTTTGAGTCAGACGACTATGCAATTGCATGTTGTGTATCACCAATGGTGGTTGGTAAACATATGCAGTTCTTCGGTGCTCGTGCCAACTTGGCGAAAACCCTGCTTTATACCATCAACGGTGGTATCGATGAGAAGCTGAAAATCCAAGTTGCGCCTGAACACGCGCCAATGACTGACGAAGTGTTGGACTATGACAAAGTCATGGACCGCATGGATCACCTGATGGACTGGCTGGCGAAGCAATATGTAACTGCCCTGAACAGCATCCACTTCATGCACGACAAATACAGCTACGAAGCGGCGCTGATGGCACTGCACGATCGTGACGTACGTCGTACCATGGCATGTGGTATTGCGGGTCTATCGGTAGCGGCTGACTCACTGTCTGCGATCAAATACGCAAAAGTGAAACCTGTTCGTGACGAAGACGGTATTGCAATCGACTTTGAAATCGAAGGCGAATACCCAACCTTCGGTAACAACGATGAGCGTGTTGACCAAATCGCTTGTGACCTAGTTGAGCGTTTCATGAACAAAATCCGTTCACTGAAAACATACCGTGACGCTGTCCCAACGCAATCTATCCTGACTATCACCTCAAACGTGGTATACGGTAAGAAAACCGGTAACACGCCAGATGGTCGTAAAGCAGGTATGCCTTTCGCACCAGGTGCTAACCCAATGCACGGCCGTGACGAAAAAGGCGCGGTTGCGTCACTGACTTCGGTTGGTAAACTGCCATTTGCCCACGCCAAAGACGGTATCTCTTATACCTTCTCTATCGTGCCAAATGCTCTGGGTAAAGATGAAAACACCCAGCGCGCTAACCTTGCCGGTCTAATGGATGGTTACTTCCACCATGAAAGCGGTCAAGAAGGCGGCCAACACTTGAACGTGAACGTGATGAACCGTGAAATGCTACTCGACGCGATGGAACATCCTGAGAACTATCCTCAGCTGACTATCCGTGTTTCTGGTTACGCGGTACGTTTTAACTCGCTGACCAAAGAGCAGCAGCAAGACGTCATCACTCGTACCTTCACCTCTTCACTGTAAGAGATGATCAAGAGCCCTTCACACAATAAGGGCTTCTAAAAAGAAAAAACCGCCGGCAATGCTGGCGGTTTTTATTTATCACTCTTTCCCTTTCACGATTTAATCCGCAACCCACCTCAGTGCCAACCAAAGCCCATCCGTTGCTAACGTCGCTTGTTTACTCAGGTGCTACACCACCTCAAAGTGATCGAGTTTGCTATCTAACTCTCGCGCGGAGTCAGCCAGTAGCTGGCTTTGTTCGGCAAGGTGAGTGGCCGCACCGCTCACTTCATTGGCCGAGTTATGAATGTTACTCACATTCTGGTTCATCTCTTCTGAGACAGTGCCTTGCTGCTCTGCAGCCGCCGCAATTTGCACCACACGATCGTTAGACTGATGCAAGGCCGCCACCATGTCTTTAAGCTGCTGCTGTGTTTCGAGCGCTGTCGCCACACTTGCTTCACTGGATTGATGGCTCGAAGTCATCGCTTCGGCTGCCTCAATCGCGTTATTGGTCAGCTCCTCAATGGTGCCTTGAATTTCAGTGGTCGACTTCTGGGTGCCTTGCGCCAACGAGCGCACCTCATCGGCAACCACCGCAAAGCCACGGCCTTGCTCACCCGCTCGCGCCGCTTCAATCGCCGCATTCAATGCCAACAGGTTGGTTTGCTCAGAGATGCCTTGGATCACTCCCGCCACATCACTGATTTGCATCACACCTTGTTTCACTTGGTTCACTAGCTTATCGGCACTGGCAATACGCTCCGCCACCTCGCGAATACTCGCCACCGTACTGTCTAATTTGTGGTTACCCACTTCGGCCATATCGGCAATTTCATTGGTCGCTTGGGCGGTTTGCTCTGCATGGTCAGCCACATCCGCCACCGTTGCTGTCATTTCGTTCATCGCCGCCGCCAGTTGCTCCAATTCAGCGCGCTGCGACTGGATACTTTGCGCACTTTGCTCACTGGCCGACGCAATCGACGACGCCATCGTCGACGATTGTTTGGCTTCGTCATGCGCGATACGTAACGCTTCACGGACGCTGGTCATCGCGGTATCCATTCGACGTGCCAATTTGCCGATTTCATCTTCGCGCGTGTAGCCACATTGCACACGCAGGTCGCCACCGGCAATTCGGTCAAATTTTTCCACCAGCTCATCAAGCGGCATCACGATATCACGGCTCACAAAGGCGCCCGCCACTAACAAGATCACCGCTGCGATAAGTGTCATACCCGCAATCTGCCACGCCGAGGCAATAAACTGCTCTTCAATATCGCTCACGTGCACGCCTGAACCAATGATCCAATTCCAGCCGTTCACGCGCTTCACGTAAGAGATCTTGGGTTTTAACTCCCCTTCTGGCGAGCGCCACGTGTAATCCAGCACCCCACCTTCCGGCGGTTGACTCACTTTTACCATTTCACGCCAATGAAAGCGGCCATCACCGTCGGTGATCTCACTCGCACTGGTCCCGTTTAAGTTAGGCTTGAGAGGAYGCGTCACTATGGTGAGATCAGGCGTTAAAATCCAAAAATAGTTATCGCCGTCGTAACGCAGTTTATTTAACTGAGCAATCGCCTGCGCCTTCGCGGTTTCTTCACCCAATTGCGCCGCTTGCTGGCGATAGTAGTTCACCACACTTTCAGCGACTTCCACGTTATTGCGTAACGAGGCTGTCCGTTCGGCATAGGCTTGGTCTTTTTCTTTTGAAATGGTGTAGGCACTGATTGCGCCAAGTAATGCAATGGCGACTAACATAAGTGCAATTAGCTTGTTCTTTACCCTTAAATCACTAATTTTTTTCATTATTGATTCCCAACTTTTTCGGCTTCAACACGTCAACGCAGCAAGCCCTCGACGTATTCACGCACATCTCTACCAGTCTATGTCAGCTTTCTCGATATGTTGCACGTAAGTTTGGGCACACATAAGAGTTACCTCAATGTCGACATGGTTTTTTCCTCGGTGTGATCTCATTGTGATGAGACGAAAAAATGGAACTGTGATCTAAGTTGGTAGGCACTGCAAACGGCGATTCAGACAACTTGCAAAATCGCGAAAAAGGCGCGAATTCCCTTACGTTAAGACCGGGTTTTGTAATAAAATAACGACATAGCAATTCGCAGTCTGGAGACACTTATGTCGGCAGTTGGTCGCATCCACTCGTTTGAATCCTGTGGTACCGTAGATGGTCCTGGAATCCGCTTTATTGTCTTTATGCAAGGCTGCTTAATGCGGTGCAAATACTGTCACAACCGTGATACATGGGACACGCATGGCGGTAAAGAAGTCACCGTCGATGAAATCATGAAAGACGTGCGCGCCTATCGCCACTTTATTACGGCGTCGGGCGGTGGTGTAACCGCTTCAGGGGGAGAAGCCATGCTTCAACCTGAGTTTGTGCGTGACTTTTTCCAAGCTGCGAAAGCGGAAGGGATCCACACCTGTTTAGATACCAATGGGTACGTGCGTAAACACACCCCAGTGATTGATGAAGTGTTGGACGCCACTGACTTGGTGATGTTGGATCTCAAACAACTGAACGATGAAATCCATGAGAATTTAGTCGGCGTGTCAAACCGCCGCACGCTCGACTTTGCCAACTACCTGCATAAAATTGGCCAAAAGACGTGGATTCGTTACGTGGTTGTCCCGGGTTATACCGACGATGATGACTCTGCCCACCGTCTTGGCCAGTTCATTAAAGAGATGGATAACATCGAGAAAGTGGAGTTACTGCCCTACCACCAATTAGGGGCCCACAAATGGGAAGCGCTCGGCTACGATTACGAGCTGCAGGACGTTGCTCCACCATCAAAAGAAGTGATGGATAACGTCAAAAACATCATTAGTAGTTATGGCCACACGGTCACCTACTAATAAATCCCTTAGATAAATCACGAATAGCCGGCCATTTTGGGCCGGCTTTTTTGTACTACATATCACGGCGACGCGCTTTGGTCATCCGTGTTGCTTCGCGAATAATGCAGTCGCGTAACGGGTTCGCTGCCGCATCTGCCCGCCAAATAAACGAAAGCGTCCGCCGCATATTCAGCTCAGGGACATTCAAAGCCACCAGCTCGTCTCGCTCAATCCATTTTTCTACGTCCAAGTACGGTAAACAGCTGAGATAACTCGAGTTTGCGACCAAGGTTCTCAGTACGGGTACTTGCTCATACTCGCGGCGCACATCCAGATCTTCAATCACACCGTGAATCGCACTATCAAAGCTATGCCGAGTCCCTGCGCCGGGTTCACGCAATACCCATTGCGCCTGCTCGAGTTGCGCCAAGCTAACGTGGTCAAGCTGCGCATAAGGATGATGCTTTGCCGCAACCACGACAAGATGATCATGGCACCAAACTTGTTGCTTTAAGCGGCTGTCGTCGCAACGCCCCTCGATGATCCCCAAATCATGTTGATACTGGCGCACACTGTCGATCACTTTCTGGGTGTTTTTCACCGTAAAGTCGATTCTAAGCTCTGGAAAGTCACTATCAATAATACTGATAAGGTCAGGAATAAGATGCTCGGCCGCCGTCTGACTGGCAATTAAGGCAATATCGCCACTGACAACATGCTGGCCGTCAAATCCTGCTTCAATTTGCTGCGCATCAAACAATAACTGACGCGCCTTCGGACGTAGCCATGCCCCCCAGTAGGTCAGCTGCATTTGCTTTCCCTGCCGTTCAAACAGCGGCCGACCCAATAGTTTTTCCAATTGTGACAGGGCCATACTGGTGGCCGATTGCGTCAGTGCCAATTGGTCGGCGGCTCGACTCACACTGCCACTGGCTGCAACCGCTTCAAAAACGGCTAATTGCTTCAGTGAGTAGCGCATGTTTTTTACCCTTCTACGATGCCTGATTTCAATGACACCACACTATCAACTTTTGTGATTATTACCCTAAGCAATATCAATTTTACTCCTTATATCGCGCCGCTTAGTCTGGATGTATTCACAATCCGTCTAAAAAGGAGTACAACCTGTATGTTGATATGTCTTAGCCCTCGGGCAGAGTGTGCCGCCAGAGGAGACAGCCAATGGTAACTGCAACTCAAATCAAAAAGCCCGAAGGGCCCGCGGCGTTACTTGCCCAAGCTGAAGAGTATGCGGTGAGCAAAACCCGCAAATCTACCCGGATGGCGATTGGGCTCGCAATGATGGCTGGCTTATTTATCGGGTTGGCATTTGTGTTTTATCTCACGGTTACCACTGGCAGCAACGCTGGCTGGGGGATCACCCGCTTGCTGGGTGGATTAGCATTCAGCATGGGCTTGATTCTGGTGGTACTGGGCGGCGCGGAATTGTTTACCAGTACCGTGCTCTCCATGCTGGCGCGTGCCAACGGCAAAATCTCAACCGCAGGCTTACTGCATACCTGGGCGAGAGTCTATCTAGGTAACTTACTCGGCGCCTTGTTGTTGGTGTTGATCGTGATGACCGCGGGGTTATATCAGCTTGATGACGGCCAATGGGGACTCAACGCGCTGCACGTTGCCCAACACAAGCTCCATCACACTTGGATCCAAGCCTTTGCACTGGGTGTGCTTTGTAACTTACTGGTTTGTCTTGCGATTTGGATGACGTTTACCTCGCAAAACCCACTCACTAAAGCGGTAATGGTGATCTTGCCCGTAGCCATGTTTGTCAGCACCGGCTTTGAGCACAGTGTCGCCAACATGTTTATGGTGCCACTGGGCATGAGTATTGCCACCTTTGCCCCTGACAGTTTTTGGCAGGCGGTGGGAGCCAGCCCAGAGGCATTTAGCGATTTAAACTTGGCCCGATTTATCAGCGCCAATCTGATCCCTGTCACCCTTGGCAATATCCTTGGGGGCGCAGGACTGGTCGGCATGGGCTACTGGCTAATTATTAACCCTGAAAGAGAAAAGAAAACAGCGCAGATTGCTTCACTCGCTCTGCCTTCGGCTTCCTATTCTGAGAGTGCGATTATGACCCAAGAAACATTAACCATCGAAAAACACATGAAACCCGCTCAGTGTGCATTAAGCGCACGCCAGTATGTCGCCGATGCATTAGAAAAGCTCAACCAATACCAACTATCCGGCGCTCCAGTTCTCGACGATGACGGTGATCTGGTAGGCTTTTTCTCGGTACAAGATGTTCTGGTCGACCTGTGGTGGAACGATTACCAGCCGGATATGGATGCCAAAGTTGAATCCCTGATGCGCACTGAAGTACAAACCGTGGATGCCGAACAATCAGTGATTGAACTGGCGCAATATATGAGCATTGATAACAAAGTGGTTTATCCGGTCAGCGATACCGGAATCGCCACCCACTTTACCAATCAATCCGCGCTAGAGCGTGCGAAAACACAGACGGTCTCGCGCCCTTACATCTATCCAGTGATGCGCGATAATCAGCTGGTTGGTGTGATTACTCGAGCCGATGTGGTCCGAGCGCTAGCCCCCTTGTATGGCAATGCCATGGATATCTTGCCAGCCGACGCCAAAGAAGGACTCGTCACCGCGTAACACACAGAGACGCTAAGCCTCATAAAACAACGCCCCAGCCAATGACTGGGGCGTTTACTTTATCGTTTGTTGCCTTATCTGTTTTGAACGATGTCAGGCCGCACTGAGGTCGGGCATTTGACGACGCTCTTTCACATACATCACCAACATATAAACCGCCGTACTTAACAAACAAACGGCTAAATAGGTCATCAAACCATTGGTGCCAGAAAACGCGTTATCTGCCAGCAACGGGCCTGATACGGAGCCGACGCTGTACGCGAGCAGCAATACTTCGGTGGCCGCCACGATTTTCTCAGCGGCCAGCCCAACACAGGCATAGGTAATCGCCACAGGATAAATCGCAAACACAGCGGCACCCAACACGACTAATCCGATACCCATTTGCCATTGACTGCCCGCAAAAGCAATTAAGGCGACAGCCCCGGTGCCAATCACACATAGCCATGTCATCAGCAGCACTTTACTCATTCTTGCCGATGCGAGACCAATAACGGGCTGTACGGCCATTCCGCCGACAATCACGAGCGCCATCATAGCACCCACTTGTTGATGATCACTGACTCGCTCAGCCAAATACAATGGCAATAAGCCATAAACGGCACCGAGCGTCAGCCCAGACACCAAGCAACCAATATAGGCCGCTTTACGCAAAGATTTGAGCGAACCTAAACGTGCACTATGGCCTTCCTCATGGCGAGGTTCCCCATGACGTGCAAACAAAGGCACCATGATCGCAAGCGTAATCAGTCCACCAATGAGCCAATAAGGCTGATTGCCGGTCACACCGACATAACCTACGCCGAGCTGTCCCAAGGCATTACCGCCGTACAAGGCCGCCATGTAAAAACCTAATCGCTTCGCACGCTGGCGATCAGAGTCGGCCATCAGCAACCAAGACTCAACCACCACAAAGACACCGGCAATGGCAACCCCCGCCACAAAGCGCGCAAGCAACCAGACGCCCTGCCCTTTAATCGCCGCCATGGCAGTAATGGAGAGCAGCACAATACCCAAAAACATCACCAGCGCACGGCGATGCCCCAGCGTAGCAACAATACGTGCACTGAACGTCGCACCCAATAACAAACCGGCGTAAAACGCACTGGCTAGCCATGCGGCCAGATGCGGCGCCAACCCCAAAGGTGCAAGGGCAAGCGGAATCAAGCTCATCAAATAGCCACTGGCAATCGCAAAGCCGGTTAAACTCACCAACGGCACCCAAGGGAAAGCCGACGGAGTCACGCAACCACCATGAGACACAGAGGAAGTCTTGTTCATTTAAGTACGCTCATTATATTGGAGAAATCAGGCACGAACGGGCCGAGACGCGCGCACTATGACGCCGCTTTTCGCCAAGGTAAAGCGAGTAATTTCTTTGCTGATGATAAAAAATTTTGATGGAAGGATTCACGGGCGTCTATAGATAAAAACGCCAGAAAGTCAGAGGGATAAACGTAACACCTCCCCGCTTTTTTAACGACTTTGTCAGCAGGTGTCACGTCTTTTTTTATCGCTCAGGCGATAAATACTCGCGATCATAGAAGGTGCGTAGCCAATGCGGCCGATACACCGCCATCACGGTCACCGCCATCCCATTTAGTAGCGCTTCAGGGAACCACATCAGCAACGCAATTTGCAGGTAATTGTGGACAATTTCTTGCCAGCTATAACGGTCCGCCGCCCAATACCATAGCGAACTCACCGAGAGCTGAAACACAATGGTCAGCGCAGCGCCCAAAAAAGCGGCAATAAAAATATAGATAAATAAATGGCGCGTTAAGTAATGATAACTCAGCGCAAAAATGGCATAGCTAAACAGAATGGGGAGCACGGCTGTGGTCAAGGCCGTCATACCAATATCGCCAAGAGGCACAAACCCAAACACCGCCATAAGCGTCAAAGGCACCGTGGTAATCCAAATGGCGATTCGCCAGCCGTGGCACAGAGCCAGCGTCGTGACGCCTAAAAAGTGGATATCGAGCCCTTCTTTGATCCCTGCTTGCAAGGCCCAAAGCACAAACAGTACAACCGCGGACGAAAACGCCAAATGCTGGTAGCCAACTTCCTGACGGAGTTTGGGGAAAAACTCCCGTGGGTAGGTGGCATAAAGCACCGCCACAAACACAATCCAACCCAGCCATTGCCAGCCACTTAGCGCGGCTAAATCACTCATATCGCATCCTTACTAAAGGCAAAATCAACAATTGCACATGAGCGGGTGAAAAACGTGCTACGGACATGGTCCAGATCAAGATTTGCCCATCGCGCAACTGATAATCTTCTCTTATTGTTTGTCATCTTTGATAGACGCTATTTTACCTTTATTAGTGAAGAGGCCAACCGCGATGGATATGACCCCTGCTCAACGTCTTATTTTATCTAACCAATACCAATTGATGTGCCACCTCGATCCCTCAAACAGTGAAAAATATCGCCGTTTGCAGACCATTATCGAGCGCGGCTACGCATTACAAATGGCAGAGGTGATCAGTCAATTTGAAGCACTGTGTGAAACCCAGTGCCGCGAAGTGATTGATATTATGGAAATGCACCACGCAATGCAGGCCTCTTACAACCTATTAGATGACGCCAGCCAAGCCGCGTTGTCACCACGCCGCGTCCAATTCTGGGGCTTTGATGCCGCTACGGAAGGCGCGTTAGTGCACTACGTGCGCTTCTTGGTTGATACCGAAGGGCTATATACCCAGTTCGATCAAGGCGAGCATCGCTTTAATAGCCAGATGCCCATGCTGGAAAAATACCGCCGAATGCTCGAAATTTGGCGCCACTGCCCGCGCCAATTCCACTTAAGCCTGACCGAGATTGAGCGTATTCTCAACGCGTAATGTCTCGCCGCTGAATCTCAGCATCAAGCCGCCTTATTGGGCGGCTTTTTGATGGATTGTCCCCTTGGTTGGCTTATCTGGCTTGTCGAACCGTTAACAACGCCGTACCCTAAAGCGCATCAAAGCCAAGATTCTGACCAACCATGATTTATCGATGCCCACTGTGCCAACAAACCTTGCACACTAACGCGCGTGGTGTTCACTGCGACGCCAACCACCAATTTGATCAAGCCAAAGAAGGCTACCTGAACCTACTGCCGGTTCAATTTAAACGCTCCAAAGATCCAGGTGACAACAAAGCCATGACGCAAGCGCGTCGCGCCTTTCTTAATGCAGGGCATTATGCGCCGATGCAGCAAGCGATGATTGATGCGCTAACCCAAGCGCTGGATGGCGAACACAAAGCCATCTTGGACGTAGGCTGCGGCGAAGGCTACTACACCCACGCGATTGCCGACCAAACTGCGGACAAACACTGGTCCGTACACGGCCTTGATATCGCCAAGGTGGCGGTCCGTTATGCCGCCAAATGGTATCCACAGTGTCAGTTTTCAGTGGCCTCCTCACAGCGACTGCCCTTTCACGACAACAGCCTCGATGGCGTCGTGCGTATTTATGCGCCCTGTAATGGCGAAGAGCTCGACCGCGCGGTAAAACCGCAAGGTGTGGTGGTCACCGTCACCCCCGGCCCTCGTCATCTTTATCAACTCAAAGCGGGGATTTATCAGGATGTGCGGTTACATGAAACACCGCCAGAAACGCTGCCCAACTTTGTGCTTGAGAAGGAGCAATCCCTGCACTACACCATGACGCTCGCCGGTGAGCAAGCACTCACCTTACTGCAAATGACACCATTTGCATGGCGTGCCAGCGACGCGTGGCGTGACACCTTAGCGAACAGCGACGCCTTCGAGTGCGAAGCAGACTTTACATTGCGCGTCTATCGTCACCAAGGTACGGACAGCCACTCAGAGGAGACCCCCAAGCCATGAACCGAACGTTTGCTACAAAAGCGCGTGGTTGGCTGTTAGCCGCGAGCTTGGCTTGTCTGGCATCAACAGCCAGCGCTGCCCCAAAAGCGCTTAACACCCTATTTGATTATCAAGTCAGTACCTCCGACGGCAAAGCACTGACCTTGGCAGAGGTCGCCAAACACGTGGATGATGCGGATATCGTCTTAATCGGTGAATGGCATGGTCATCCAGGGGTACACCGCTTTCAAACAGAGCTGTTGCAAGCCTTGTCTGAGCGCCATGCTGTTGCGTTGTCCATGGAACAATTTAGCCGCGATGCCCAGCCTGTGCTCAACCGCTATCTGGCTGACGAGCTGGGCGAAGATAACTTTAAACGCGAGGCCAACGCATGGGATAACTATGATGGCAGCTACCGCCCACTGATTGAATTTGCCAAACAGCATAATATCGACGTGCTTGCCGCCAACGCTCCCAAACGCATGGTGAGCTGCATTGGGCGACAAGGGCTGAGTTATCTCGATACACTTCCTGCGGCGCAACGTGCATGGTTTGCAGACACCATCGACACCCGTGACTCAGAGTACAAATCGGTTTTTAAAGCCAATATGCACCACGGCACCCCGAGTCAAACCGAATCGCAATACGCGGCCCAATTAGCTTGGGATGCCACCATGGCCGAAAGCATGGTGCGCTATCACCAAACGCATCCAGAGACACAAATTGTCCATGTGGCTGGCCGCTTTCACATTGCCGAAGGGCTTGGCACCGCACAACAAATTCGTCAGCGCAACAACAAGCTGCGTATCGCATTAATCACTCCCGTCAGTGATGAGGCGCCGCTTGCCGATAACGCCCCAGACTTCCGCTTGAAGGTGCAACCTCTTCCTGCACGTTGGCGCTCAATGGATGAAATGCGTGAGGCCGTTAGCGCAATGAAAGGCACGTCTTCCTCGGTGTGTGAGTAACGCGTCCTCACGCTGTTGGTCAGCGCCGGCTGTACGCAAAAAGCTTTTGTGTTGTAAAACGCCTAGCTACCAAACAGTACCCATAAAAAACGCCGACCCGCAGGTCGGCGTTTTCGTATTCTCAATATCAAAAAGGGTGCGTGGCTAGAACCAACGCTCCAACGCAGCGCGGTCTACTTTAAACGCGCGACTTAACGCTTGGGCCAGCTCTTTATAGCGAGGTTGGCTTTTCAACGGTTGCATGGCATGGCCTTGGCTGGTGATCTTCTGATGCAATTCGCGATACCAGCCTGCTAACGCCGGCGGCAGTGGCGTATCACGACGCTTACCCAACCACCAAAGCCCCTGCAGCGGCAAACTCAGCGCAAACAACGCCACAATCATGGCTTGCGGCATCCCTTGGTAGTTATATGTCGCCATTTGCAACAACACGCTGATGGCAGCAACGGCAGGCATTACTTTCATCGCAAAACGCGTGGTTTTAATCACCCGGTTTTCTGGGAATACCGGGGTGAGCTCCTTACGCATCGGCCACTCTTTCATATACTTTTGGCCGTCTTGCAGGCAGCGCCAGATTGACTTGTTCGTTGCCATACCTACCTCACTTGCTTAGCGTGACCGCGATGGCTGTCACTAAACTTTTACAATAAAAACTAAACAAAATGTTCAAAAACTTTCAAAAATAGCCAGTATTACTCAAAAAATTTTTGTTATCTGTATCAAGTCCCGCTATCCTTAGCGCACTTTATCATTGTTGCTCGGATTTGATTGTCTCGCAACCTAATCCGGTTGTGCTCAATGGAGCGAATGCCTATCCAGGACGGATAAGATGCATCCTTTCCCCGCGACAAAGCATGAGATAATTCTTTTTTGAAAAGGTAGTGTCTCAGTTTGTCCACTATCCTTTTCAGTTACACACTCTACTTCTCACGACAAAATAGGTAGTCATACATGTCAAAGCTGGTTCTCGTACTCAACTGCGGAAGCTCCTCTTTGAAGTTCGCGATTGTCGATGCACAATCTGGTGAAGAGCATCTTACCGGTCTTGCCGAATGTCTTAACCTTCCAGAATCCCGCATTAAGTGGAAAATGGACGGTAAACACGAAGCCCAACTGGGCGCTGGCGCGGCCCATACCGAAGCCCTGACCTTTATTGTTGACACCATTCTCGCCTCAAAACCTGAGCTTGCCGAGAACCTGGGCGCGATTGGTCACCGTGTAGTACATGGTGGCGAGCAATTCACCCAATCAGCCTTGATTACGGATGAAGTGCTAAAAGGGATCCAAGATGCAGCAAGCTTCGCACCGCTGCACAACCCAGCACACATCGTGGGCATTGAAGCAGCGAAGAAAGCCTTCCCTGCGCTGAAAAACGTGGCTGTGTTCGATACTGCGTATCACCAAACCATGCCAGAAGAGTCTTACCTTTACGCGCTGCCATACAAGCTCTACAAAGAGCACGGTATCCGTCGCTACGGTATGCATGGTACCTCTCACTTCTTTATTGCTAACGCGGCTGCTGAGCAACTTGGCAAGCCAGTAGAAGAAGTGAACATCATCAACTGTCACCTCGGTAACGGCGCGTCTGTTTGTGCGATTAAAAACGGTAAATCCGTTGACACTTCRATGGGTATGACTCCATTAGAAGGCTTGGTGATGGGTACGCGTTCAGGTGATCTTGATCCTGCGATCATCTTCCACCTGCACGATGCACTGGGTTACAGCGTTGAGCAAATCAACACCATGCTGACCAAAGAGTCTGGCCTACAAGGCTTGACCGAAGTGACCTCTGACTGCCGCTTTGTTGAAGACAACTACGGTGAGAAAGAAGAAGCGACCCGTGCCATGAACGTATTCTGCCACCGTTTGGCGAAATATGYTGCCGGTTACACTGCCAGCCTAGACGGCCGTCTTGACGCGATCGTCTTCACCGGTGGTATCGGTGAGAACTCTGGCCCAATCCGTGAATTGGTGCTTGAGCGTCTTGGCCTTCTGGGCGTGGAAGTGGATAAAGAGCGCAACCTAAAAGCACGCTTCGGCGGCGAAGGTGTGATCACCACTGACAACAGCCGTGTACCAGCCATGGTTATCTCTACCAACGAAGAGTTGGTGATTGCGCAAGACACTGCGCGCCTGACTGGCCTGTAAGGCTCACTTTTCCAACGGCTGATTCCACTCAGCCGTTTTTGTATTTGTGCCGGCTTTCCGGCACATCCATCAGATAGTAAGAGGAAGTCAACGTGTCCCGTACTATTATGCTAATCCCAATCGGCTCGGGTGTCGGCCTGACTAGCGTCAGCCTCGGCGTAATGCGAGCGATGGAGCGTAAGGGCGTTCGCGTCTCGTTTTTTAAACCTATTGCCCAGCCACATCACGGCAGCGACACTGATGTGACTGACCTCACTACCGAAATCATTCACGCTAACAGTGACATGAAGGTAGCCGAGTCCATGTCTATGCACGAAGCGGAAAATCTGCTGCGCTCTGATCAGGAAGATGTCCTGCTGGAAGAAGTGCTGGCTCGCTTTACTCGTGCGACAAAAGACGCGGAAGTAGCATTGGTTGAAGGCTTGGTCACCACGCGTAACCACCCATTCGCTAACCAAATCAACTACGAGATCGCCAAAACGCTGGACGCGGAAATCGTGTTTGTGACCACCCCAGGCACAGACAACCCAGCCCAGCTGAAAGAGCGCATTGAATTTGCTTGCACCAACTTTGGTGGCAGCAAAAACGGCAACATCTCTGGTGTGATCATCAACAAGCTTAACGCGCCTGTTGACGATGCTGGCCGTACCCGTCCAGACCTATCCGAAATCTTCGATGATGCAGATGCTGCACGCCCAACCAACGTTGAAGTTATGCAAATCTTCAACTCTAGCCCAATTCGTGTGCTAGGTTGCGTGCCGTGGAAAATCGACCTGATTGCTACCCGTGCTAGCGATATGGCGAAACACTTGAATGCCACCATCATCAACGAAGGTGAAATTCACTCGCGCCGTATCAAGAGCATCACCTTCTGTGCGCGTTCAATTCCAAACATGGTGGAACACTTCCGCCCAGGTTCATTGCTGGTGACCTCTGCTGACCGTCCTGACGTGATTGTCGCTGCTTGCTTGGCTGCGATGAACGGCGTGGAAATTGGTGCCCTGTTGCTGACTGGTGGCTATGCTATCCCAGATCAGCTCAAAGCACTGTGTGATCGTGCTTTCGAAACTGGCCTGCCAGTATTCACCACCGCGGGCAACACATGGCAGACCTCTCTCAACCTGCAAAGCTTCAGCCTCGAAGTACCGGCTGACGACAAAGAGCGTGTTGAGTTTGTGAACGACTATGTAGCGAGCCACATTGACGGTAACTGGATTGAGTCTCTGTCTGAAGGCTCTAACCGTGAGCGTCGCCTAAGCCCACCGGCTTTCCGTTATCAGCTGACCGAATTGGCTCGCCAAGCGGCGAAGCGTATCGTACTGCCTGAAGGCGATGAGCCTCGCACCATTAAAGCAGCGGCGATTTGTGCTGAGCGTAAAATTGCTGAGTGTGTGCTGCTGGGTAACCCAGAAGAAATCAAACGTGTTGCTGAGCAGCAAGGCGTAACACTGGGCGCTGGCGTTGAAATTATCGATCCGGCCAAAGTCCGCGACAAATACGTTGCCCGATTGGTTGAACTGCGTAAGAGCAAGGGTATGACAGAGGTGATCGCGCAAGAACACCTCGAAGATACCGTGGTACTGGGTACCATGATGCTTGAAGCCAACGAAGTTCAAGGTCTGGTCTCTGGCGCGGTTCACACCACCGCCAACACCATCCGTCCACCGCTGCAAATCATCAAAACTGCACCGAACGCCTCATTGGTATCGTCAGTGTTCTTTATGCTGCTACCTGAGCAAGTGCTGGTTTACGGTGACTGTGCGATCAACCCGGATCCAAACGCGGAACAACTGGCTGAAATTGCTATTCAATCTGCAGACTCTGCTGCGGCATTCGGCATTGAACCTCGCGTGGCGATGATCTCCTACTCGACCGGTAGTTCAGGTAAAGGGGCTGACGTGGACAAAGTTCGCGAAGCCACCCGTATCGCGAAAGAGAAGCGTCCTGATCTCGTGATTGATGGCCCGCTTCAGTACGATGCAGCGATCATGGAAAATGTCGCGAAATCAAAAGCGCCTGATTCCCCAGTTGCGGGTAAAGCCACTGTGTTCGTCTTCCCAGACTTGAACACAGGTAACACCACGTACAAAGCGGTACAGCGTTCTGCTGAGCTGGTTTCAATTGGTCCAATGCTGCAAGGCATGCGTAAGCCAGTCAACGACC
Source organism: Salinivibrio sp. PR919 (assembly GCF_001995355.1). NCBI lineage: Bacteria > Pseudomonadati > Pseudomonadota > Gammaproteobacteria > Vibrionales > Vibrionaceae > Salinivibrio > Salinivibrio sp. PR919. The sequence continues at coordinate 71,271 of NZ_MUFL01000003.1, forward strand.
TGTCTCGCGGCGCCTTGGTAGACGACATTGTTTACACTGTCGCACTGACCGCTATCCAAGCGAAACAAGCAGAAGACAACGGCCAAGCGTAAGCTTCGCCTCGTCTTGATTCAAAAGCCAGCACTCGTTGCTGGCTTTTTTGCGTTTGGGTTCACAACGCGATGCCCTCACCCGATCTAGCATAAGGGTCCATCCTTGTTTTGGAGTCGATGATGGCCACTCTATTTGATCCCGTGAGCCTGCGCCGTACCCTGCACCAATACCCTGAACTGTCCAACCACGAAGTGCAAAGTGCGCGCACCCTTGCCGCCCAATTGCGCGCCTTCGGATTTACGCCTCACACCGAGATTGGTGGACATGGTATTGTGGTTGAGATTGCCGGCAAGGCAGCCGGCCCCACCACCTTACTGCGTGCCGATTTTGATGCGCTTCCCATCCATGAACGCACCCACTGTACCTATGCCTCAAACCATGAAGGCGTCATGCACGCATGCGGCCACGATGGCCACGCCACCGCTTTGTTAATGGTGGCGCGCACCCTCGCGCAACAACCGCCACAGCGAGGCAAGGTGCTTATTGTTTTTCAACCCGCCGAAGAAACCGGTGAAGGAGCGGCACGCATGTGTGCTGATCCCTGCTTAGCGACGCAAGAGATCGATCAAGTCTATGCCTTTCATAATCTGCCGGGCTTTGCTCAACATCACATCGTAGTGCGTTCAGGCACCTTTGCCTGCGCGTCAACCGGCGTCGCGATACACCTTCGTGGCAAAACCTCCCATGCCGCTTATCCAGAACGCGGTATCAGTCCAGCCAGTGCCATGACAGAGGWTATGACCGCCTTAATGCAACTGCCGGAACAACATCACCCAGCCTTTAGTCTGGTCACCCTAGTACACGCGCAGTTGGGTGAACCCGCCTTTGGCGTTTCGCCCGGTGATGCCACCGTGATGGCTACGCTACGCAGCGATGACAACGCTACTTTCCACGCGATGAAAGCCAGCCTGACTGCCTCGATTAACGCAATCGCGCAGCACGCGGGGCTAGAGGTATCCATTGCATGGCACGAGCCTTTTGTCGCCGCCTACAACCATCCGGATCATCACGCCCATGTGGTTGACGCCGCTCAAACTATTGGGTTGTCAGTTCAAACACTTACCGAGCCGATGCGATGGTCAGAAGATGTGGCCGAATTTCTCGCCCGTTGGCCCGGCGCGTTGTTTGGGATTGGCAGCGGAGAGCATCATCCACAGCTGCACAACCCTGACTATGACTTTCCGGATGCGATTTTATCGACGGCACATGACCTATTCTGCGCCTTGGTGACACGGCATCATGGCATGGCGCCGCCTCCGGCGACAGAATGAACACTGGTAAAATAAAAACAGGCCTGTTACGGAATCCGCAAAGGCCTGTTCATCCTGCTCAACGCCAAGTCAGCGCTAACGCATCACCCTTAGAACGACCACTGGGTGCCGATGGTAATGGTTCGGCCCGGGTCCGGCATGCTCACCACCGAGCCAGGTTGAATGGTGTAACGGTCCGTTAGATTATTGACCGTAATAAAGACACTGGCATCCGGCGTGATGTCGTAGTGGCTATAAATATCCACCAAGTATTCTGATGGGATTGCCACCACAGGGCTTGCGGCGCCGGTGCCTGTTAGCCAATCGGCAGGGTTCGACTTGCCACTGTGGTAACGCACTGTCGTGCCAATATCGAGCCGATCATCCAACCATTTATGGCCAATGTTCAGGTGCCATTTGCGCTCAGGTGGAATGCGAGTCGGTGTGGTGCCCCACGCAAAGCCTAAGCCATTACAGCGGTCCATGCCTGAACGTTCAGCCTGATCTTGCGAGCACACCTGCACCCTATCGTAAAACGTAGCAGAGAAGTGGCTATAAAAGCCTTGGTACGCGTAATGTGCCTGCAGCTCAATGCCAGACAGCGACAGCTCATCATAATTGGTAAAAGTAAAATTACTGCGCCAAGACGGCATCCCCGGCGTGCGATCGAGCACACCACCCGAAATAAAATCACTGACATGGTTATTAAAGTAAGACACCGTCATGGCAGCACGGCGTGTTTGCGCAAGCCCCAGTTCCTGCAACCAAGTTCGGCCATCTAAGCTAACACCGTACTCTTGGTTAAACGACACTTCAGGATCCAGCGGGTTATACGGGTTGTAGCTAAATACCTCGTTAGAAATGGTGACTTCATACAAGCTCGGTAACCGCGCCGTGCGAGAGAGTTTGGCAAACACAGACGCCGAGGCGTTGATGTCATAATGCAGCTCACCCAATAAGTCCCATTCACCGCGATAGTGCAAGGATTGCTGGGTTTGCTTATCCAGCGATTGCGCCTCATGCCAGTTCACCCCAAGCTTTGCGGTCACCGGCGCGAGATCGATTTCACTATTGGCAAACGCACTCCACTCAGAGCGTTTACCGTGGCGAGAGGTCGGCTCGCTGGTATAAAACTTGTCGGTGTCACCACGCGGTTCAAGGGTTTCTTTGGTGTAAGACACACCATAATCCACACTCACCGGCACACTCGACCATTCACTGCGGTTGACGATACTCGCGCCATGACGGTCGTTTTGATACTCGTGCAGATATTGCTCTGCATTACTGCCTTTCGCCCAGAGCCCGTTGTATTGGTTCAATTTGGCGGACGTGTGCCACGCATTCGCATGCAGATTCAGCCAGCTTTGCGATGGCGAGGTGTAGCGATAATTCGCGCTATAAGCATCCACATCCGCCGTCCCCAATCCCCATTGGGGCATAACGGTGCCTTCTTCCCGCTCATCGGTATACCAGTAGGCCATCAGCACCTCGCCAGCCTTTTGGTAGTGGTGCCGATAGCTGATATCTGCCTGATGACCATTGCCGAATTCTTTGTCCAATTTGGCGAGCCAAGAATCACTCTCAAAGCTGGTATTACCCACCTCTTGGCCCGCACCAATCACAGGCTCTTCGTAGCGTTCAATGCCCTTTTTACCGGCAAAGTGGTTGCCCTTTTTGCGATGGCTAAATGCCAACACACCACCAAGCCCATCACTCTGATACCCTAGCCCTACCATTGCAGACCCGTTATCAAACCCTTGATGATCACTGCGGTCGGCCAAGCGATAACGCAGTTGTTCCGTAGCATCGTTACTCACTCGCGGCGAACGAGCGTTATTGTGGGCACGTAGCTTCACCACCGCACCAAAGCCCTCGCCATCACGAACAATGTCTGTCGCATTGAGTGTGGTAGCGGTAATGGTGCCGCCAATCGCGCCGCTGGCATAAGGCGACCGCCCAATTGTGGCGCCTTTGTCTACCGACAGCGAAGACAATAAATCGGTATCAATATAGGTACGATCACTCACTCCCTGATAACCACGCGAGGTATGTGTCGACTGCAAACTGCCATCAATCAGCATCGCAACCCGCCCATGCCCTTGCAAACCACGAATACCGGGGTCAATCGCACCGGCTTCGTTATGGATGTTATTGAGCTGAATACTGGTGTTGCCCGAAAAGACATCCGCGTTACTGATCCCGCGAACCTTATCCAAATCCTCACGCATCATCAGCGCATCGGAAAAGCGATCGGCATTGACCACCACGGTATCGATAGGCGCATCGTTTTCAGAGGCATCCTCTGCCGGTGCGGCAAGTGCGAGAGAAGGAAAAGCAAAAAAGGTAAGAATAAAAGAGGCGATTGGCTTTAACTGCATTGAACATTCCCCGTCAATAAAAAGCGACGGAGATGATAATGCAAATGGTTATCATTTTATAGCGTTATTTGTGATCAAAAAAGCCCTCGCTCAACGAGGGCTCTTCACAACACCTTGTATTCAATTACTCTTGAATTAACGGGAGGTTGTCCATGATATCTAGCATCACCTGCTTGTTATCACTAGAAAGGCTGTAGTTTGGCAACGACGTTCCACCGTTATCTTGAGACCACGAAATCCCCACTAAAACATCGCCTATTTTGCGGTTAATGTATCGATGACGTTTTTTCTGATCCTCACTCGATTCTTGTTGAATAAGCAACTCATTGCCGAATTCATCTTGAATAACACGCCATTGACCACCGGTAAAAAAGTCATCTTTTGACTGTGTTTTATAGTCGATGGATTGAGATTCGTAGTAACCATTGCTTTTGAAGCGATTCATTAATATCGAGTATTGCAAAATCGGATCTTCCCCATCGAAACTTTGGGTGACACCGGTTTGCTCAACCATCAATTGATATTCTTCAACACCAGGGTAAACAAATGAGTCAACCTGAGCTGATTGATAAAAAGGAGTATCTGACGAGTCTAGCCAGAACAACTCATCATTAAACGCTTTCATAATCAATTGCTCTTGACCCTCAGCGTCTACATGGTGATAGAGACGCTCCATCACTACCGATTCACCTGCCCCATCTAAGGTCAATTGTAATTTCCCTTCGTTCAATGTCACACTACCGCAACGTTTATGTTCATACTCAACATAGCCTATTACATGATCAAGAGAGACCAACATCTGTTGAACAGATTGTGGATTCGTTAATGACCAATCGGTCTTACGACTAATGTTTGTCTTGTAGGCGTCGGGCTCCTCGTCGTTGCCGCCCCAGCAAAACTGATAATCTCCACCATTTTGTAGGAACATGGCATAACCAATTTCACCATCGGAATCTGCCAAACTACCCATCTTCCAAACGCGATTATCGTTAAATAACGCTTGGGTAAAGCCGTTTTCTGGTTCAGTCACTGGTGGCTGATAGCCCTCTTTAACGTCAGGAAGGGAGAACACGGTTGACGTCATCGCCCCTTTATTATCTTTCGCAGAGATAACGAGTTTTGTCCCCGACTGACGCGCATGTTTCGGGACACCCGTAATACGTACGAGACCTTGTTTATCCACGGAGGCAACGAGACCCTCGAGATTAAACTGATCGACGTGATAAGACTGGATCGCTCCATCGGCGTCCTTGAACAGAGCTGCAACACTGAACGATTGCTCAAAAACGTCACCTTGCTGGATATACCAATTATCAAGGATATCCTGCAATTCGGTTTTTTCTTGAGTATCCACAACTGGCGCTTTGTTTGATGTGCCAACTGTGAACTGAAGTGTCACTGCTTGTTTACCAACTTTTTTATTATCACTGTTAAAATCGTCGGCCAAAAGGGTTAGAACAACAGGGCCTGCTTTTAACGCCTCACCATTACTCGAAAGCTTAAGTGTATTCTCGCGATAAGAGATCTGAATCCCCATATCTGGCGACAATGAGTCTACCGACCACGCTACTGGTGCTGTAGTATCTTTATCACTGAATAGCTCCGCAATATCTAAATCAATGACTGGAAAACTGTCGGTATCCATTAATGATTTCGTTTTGTCACTCAGCTTTGCCTGTAGTTTAGCTAAGGCATCGGCGTTTACTTTTACTGTGTGGTTTTCAGTGACCGTAAAGCTGTCATTGTTATTATCGCGCGTAATTACTGGCTTATACGTCGCATCTTCCAACTGCTCATCAGTCAAGGTATCAACATGTTGGACCGCCCGATCAGCGATCTTTAAAGCCATTTCATCATACTCAGCTTTACTGTCAGCCTTTGAAACTGTCAGTACCTGAGCAACTTTATGCAATTTTTTATTTTTGCCCACATAGTCATCGAAGATTTCTGCTGAGTCTTCAATACCTAATGCCGTTTGCACCGCGTCGATTGCGACGTCTTCACTTTCACCTTGGCGCACTCTACTTGCGACCAAATCAGACAATGGTGAAATAACAACATTTTTGTTCTTAAGAGTAGAACTCGGCGCCATTAATGCGACTTCTTTATTGAGCTTTTGTCCTTTCAAATCTTGGTCAATCGTCGCTTGAGGATCCAAGCCTAACTCTTCGAGCCAACTCAGTTTAGGACTGCCTTCAGCGATAATCTGTATCCCGATAGGTCCTTTTTCTTTAATCTTTTCACGTGCAACCTGAGCCTTACCATCACTATTCGTTTGTGCGATAACAGGCTCGGATTTATTCCAGTTACCGTCGTTATTTTGGTCGATAAAAACGACAGCATTACTCAAATAACCATCGATTGCCGTAATGGTTACCATATCTTTCGATGGAGTTGATTGCTCAGAAGAGCCAGAGCCATTACAACCGGTCAATGCAATCGCAACGGATGCCGCAAGAAGTGTTTTTTTATTCATCTTTGTCCCTGAAATAAACTGCAAAAACTACGCGCACGATCAAGCGAACTGCGCATTTTCGTTCATTTTGTTGCTAACACCTTGCTAGCACAAGGGACGTAAAGCTATACAAAAACCGTAATTTTTTTTAGTCTTTTTTATCTCAAAGCCACTTTTCGAATAAAAATCAGGCCAAAATAGATAAAATCTGTCTATATATCATACTACTCCTGTGGTTCAGCATAGAGAAGATTGATCTTAAACGTTTCTAAGCGATCTTTATATTCAGGCTTAGGGTGTAACAAGTAAGAGTAGATACGCCCATGAATCGGTATATCACTCGGATCAAAAGAAAAGTCTAGGTAGAGCGCCACTCTCGTCGGCGTTTGCTGGTACGTACCACACTGAGGAGGATAATTTCCCATGGGATCACCACTTGTGCTGATGAGCGTGTTGTATTGTGATGGACCAATCAACACTGAGTAGCCATACCAGCGTTCAATGTCAGCGCACGTCATACTATGAATAGGATGGGTAATATTTAAATCGGAGTCTGCAGGCTGATAATAACTTGGATCATCAATACGGACGTTGTAGATGTAATTCATCATGCCCACCAAGTAATAGTTACCCTCAGGATCCATTAACAAGTGGTCAAAATAACGGCCTTCATAGATATGCCGTCCGGTATGCATATTCAACCGTGCTTCTGCCGCCCGTTTGTTATCAAAAAACGTATCGGTTTGGTATTGCCCACCACGTCGTTGCGTAACCAAGTAGTGATGTGCACTTGGCCCATAATAAGCATCATAATCAAAGCGCAGTAACCAAGTGATCTCGCCAGCTTCACGCGATAACTGGATTAAAACAGCATCACCTTCAACTCTGTAAGCTCCCCGCTGCGCGATATTTGATATATCTGGACATTTTAAACGATCTCGGCCGATGGCATACCAAACCGCATCATCACGAAGTAAGAAAACCTCGCATTGCAAGATATCATAAGCGACACCATTTTCATCGCGAATCCGTGTAGTTGTTAAACGATACAAGGGTTGGTCAACAAGCACCTCTGCCTTATCAGGTTTGTCCTCAATCCCCGGCAAAGGAAAACGAGCAACGGCCCAACTCTCTTCACCGCTGCCATGGTGATTATCTCGCGCCCTGATTACTAAAGTTAAGCGCTCCAGATGATCATTCGGCGTGCCGCTCACTACAACCTGGCTTGATGATAACCGGACAGAAATAGACTGTGTTTTTGCTCCCTCAATGCCGACTTGATAACTTAAGAAATCATCTTCAGCATCAATAAATAAATTTTGGAACGAAACCCGATGATACATGGCAACGTCTTGTTCCAAGCGCCACGTTGCAACCTCCGCAGATATTTGAGAAAAAACATGAGGATCGATGGTTGGTTTGCTGTTACTAGGCTTCTGATAACCAACCACTTCTCGTGACGACGCTTGTGTCGTCAACAATGCCACTTCATCCTCAACACTGTCACCGGGAGATATTTTTGGCTTTTTGACTGGAGCGATAGAAGCTTGGAAAATTGTTTCTTCTGACGTTTCTTCTACTTGTATATCCTGCTCAGTCACTAATAAAGGAGCTGGTGAGAAAAAAGGGAGTGACGCTTTATTTTTTCCTTTTAGCGTTTCAACTGTCTCAGATTGAGTCTTTGTTGCTTCTTCCTCGGCACCTTCACTTTCTGGTCTTAAGATAAAGAAGGACACACATAAAATACACGTTATAACAAATAGCTTCCGCTTCATTGAGCACGCATCCTCGATGCAAACCATCCTTTCGAGAATTTAAGATCCTTTTCGATCAAGCTTTTGCTACAACTCAACGTCTGGCTAATTTCATCCACTTTCATTCCAACCAGATACTTCATTTTTAAAACATCAGCTTGCCTAGGATAGCGATGCCCAAACTTCTCGAGCTCCATATCAAAAACTAGCATTCTATCTAATCCACTCAACTGATTTTTATCTACGAAAATTCTGGTCGATTTTCTCTTACTAGCATGTAATTTTCTTGCTTGTTCAATCAATACCTGACGGATAATTTTTGCAGCCATGAGATAGAATGA
>NZ_MUFL01000030.1:0-36138 GCF_001995355.1 Salinivibrio sp. PR919
GGTTTGTACTGCCCGCCCGCCTTGAACCAGCGGGTTCAAGGGCCTTCGATCCCGACGGCATCCCGGGGCCCTCTTCCAGACAGGCTAGCATCAAGGACAGTTATGCAGCCCAGACAGCAAATACGTCAACAAGTCCGACACGCCCGCCGGCAACTGAGCGCTGAACAGCAAGAGCGCGCCGCCCACGCGGTCATGACACGCTTTATGGCCTTGCCGTCTGTGATCGCCTCTCAGCATATTGCCTTATATTTATCGTTTGATGGTGAGCTTGATACCGCGCCGTTGATTAATGCCTGCTGGCAGGCCGGAAAGTCTGTCTATCTCCCTGTTGTCCATCCATTCAGTCAGGGCCACTTACTGTTTTTACATTACACCCCGACCACCCCGATGCAGTCGAACCGCTACGGGATCGCCGAGCCCAAGCTGGATATTCGCTATCTCTTACCCACCCATCAATTGGAGGTGATTGCCACACCCTTGGTTGCCTTTGACGACTGCGGTCAACGGCTGGGCATGGGCGGTGGCTACTATGATCGTACCTTGGCGCTCTGTGCACACCCAAGTGCTACGGCGGTCGGCCTTGCTCATGACTGTCAGCACTGGGGCCAATTGCCCACCGAGCAGTGGGACATGCCCCTTCCCCACGTATTAACGCCCAGTCACCATTGGCACTGGTCAGCGACGAATTCGCGACCTCTATCCTGACGGCGTCGATACGCTTCGCTATAATCGCCGCCAAAACCCCCATTAGGAGTGATCATGAACCAAGACGATAAAAAAAGAGCAGCGGGCGAAGCGGCGGTGGAATATGTCAAACCCGGCAGCATTGTTGGCGTAGGGACAGGCTCGACCGTCAACTACTTCATCGATGCCCTTGAACCGATTAAATCGCAAATTAAAGGCGCTGTTTCTAGTTCAGAAGCATCCACCGAGCGTTTGAAAGCACTAGGCATTGAGGTGTTTGATGCGAACGACGTCGCAAGTCTTGATGTATACGTGGATGGCGCGGATGAAATCAACGCGCGCAAGCACATGATTAAAGGCGGAGGCGCGGCCCTCACCCGTGAAAAGATTGTCGCGGCGATCGCAGACAAATTCATCTGCATTATCGATGACACCAAACACGTTGATGTTCTCGGCGAGTTTCCGCTTCCTGTGGAAGTGATCCCGATGGCACGCTCTTATGTGGCTCGCGAGTTGGTCAAACTCGGGGGCGATCCTTGCTATCGTCAAGGAGTGGTGACCGATAACGGCAACGTGATCTTGGATGTGCACAATATGAAAATCCAAGATCCAAAAGCGCTCGAAGATACCATTAACAGCATCGCGGGTGTGGTAACCGTAGGCCTATTCGCCAACCGTGGTGCCGACGTCGTCTTAACTGGCACTGAAAACGGCGTGCAAAAAATTGCAGACTAAACGCATAACCCATCATGCATAGTCGGTGAGAGGCTCATTCTCGCCCGCAAAAGCCAAACGTTTGCGTTTGGTGTAATCAATAAGTTAAAAGCGCCTTTTTTAAGGTGCTTTTTTTATGGTCTAGAACGGATAATTCTTACCCCTTCGCAAAATTTTTGTTATCTTGGTCACTGTTCTGATACCGGCACATCGCGCGCCCTCCTGCGGCTTCGCGAATGAGATCAGCCTAATGACAGCGCCTCTAGCCGCTTTTTCTTAGCAGACGCGTTAAGGGCACAGGGTCACGATGCGCCCCGGCACTCAGGCGCAACATTGCTACCACTATTGTTTCTAAGGAAGAGAACAGCCCGCATGTCACACTATTCACTGGACAAGAATAAGATCAAAATTCTGCTCCTCGAAGGCGTCCACCCCACAGCGTTAGAGGCCTTCAAGCAAGCTGGTTATACCAATATTGAGTATCACAAAGGCTCCCTCACCGGTGAGGCGCTGGAAGAAGCGATTCAAGATGCTCACTTTGTCGGCTTGCGTTCACGCACCCAGCTGACTGAATCGGTTTTCGCAAAGGCGAAAAAATTGGTCGCGGTCGGCTGTTTTTGTATCGGCACTAACCAAGTTGATCTCGACGCTGCCGCTCAACGTGGTATCCCAGTTTTTAATGCCCCCTTCTCAAATACCCGCAGCGTCGCCGAATTAGTGCTCGGGGAGATCCTGCTGCTGCTACGCGGCATTCCGGAAAAGAATGCAAAGGCGCATCGTGGCGAATGGCAGAAATCCGCCGAACGCTCGTTTGAAGCACGCGGAAAAGTATTGGGGATTATCGGCTATGGCCACATTGGGACGCAGCTGAGTATTTTGGCAGAGAACCTTGGCATGAACGTTTGTTATTACGATATTGATAACAAGCTGTCACTCGGAAATGCCGTACAAGTCAACTCGCTGACCGAATTATTAAACCGCAGTGATGTAATTTCATTGCACGTCCCGGAAACCGAAAGCACCCAAAACATGATTGGCAGTGAAGAATTCGCCCGTATGAAGCCCGGCGCTATCTTTATTAATGCCTCACGCGGTACAGTAGTGGACATTGATGCCCTATGTGGCGCGCTTGAGAGCAATCATTTGTCCGGAGCGGCGATTGATGTATTCCCTGTTGAGCCTAAAACCAATAATGATCCCTTCAGCTCACCGCTGCAGGCCTTTGATAATGCGCTGCTCACCCCACACATTGGTGGCTCGACACAAGAAGCGCAGGAAAACATTGGCCTTGAGGTAGCAGGCAAGTTGATCAAGTACTCTGATAACGGCTCGACACTCTCTTGTGTCAACTTCCCAGAGGTGTCACTGCCTGAGCATCAAGGGCGTTCTCGTTTACTCCACATTCACGCGAACCGTCCCGGTGTGTTGACCAAAATCAACACCACCTTTGCCGATGAAGGCATCAACATCGCCGCACAATATCTGCAAACGTCCGCAAAAATTGGTTATGTGGTGATTGATGTCGAAACCGAACAGGCTGATAAAGCACTGAAAAAGCTGAAAGCGATTGAAGGCACGATTCGCGCCCGCATTCTTCACTAACTGAAAGCGGTAAAAAAAGCCCCATTGGGGCTTTTTTTTATTTAGACACAGCTCTGTGTTGGCGGGGCTGTCGTTACTTTATTGCCAGTGCGTTACTGTTCTTCACGCAAAAAGACCAACTCATTCCCTTTGGAATGTGCCTCGCTAAAATAGTAGCCGCCAACATCAAATGTCTTGATAGCTTCAATGGATGTCGCACGCTGATCAATCAAATAGCGCGCCATCATGCCACGGGCTTTTTTGGCGTAAAAACTGATCACCTTGTATTGACCATTCTTACAGTCTTTAAAGACAGGGGTCACAATGTCGCCGTCGAGTTTTTTCTTATTTACCGCTTTGAAATACTCATTGGAGGCCAAGTTCACCAGTAATCGATCACCTTGCTCTGCCAAGGTGCGATTCAATGTCTCAGTGATGATATCGCCCCAAAACTGATACAAGTTATCACCGCGCGATGTCGCCAGCTTAGTGCCCATTTCAAGGCGATAAGGTTGCATCAAATCCAATGGCCGCAATAGGCCATACAAACCCGACAGCATTCGGAAATGCGCCTGCGCCCAATCAAAGTCCTGTTCAGACATTGAAGTGGCATCCAGACCCGTATAAACATCCCCTTTAAACGCCAGTACCGCAGGGCGTGCATTATCAGTGGTAAAGGTTGGAGACCATTCGGCAAAACGGACCGCATTCAGACTGGCAATTTTATCACTCACCTTCATTAACGCACCGATATCGGCGGGCGTTAATTGACGACATACCTCGATCAATGCTTGAGAGTGCTCAGTCAGCATGGGTTGGGTATGACGTTGCGTCGGCAATGGTGACTCATAATCCAATGTTTTCGCGGGGGAGACCACAATCAGCATCTTGCTAACCCTTATGTTATCTGTCTGTTGCCAAGACTATCATTCCAGCATAAAAAAGCCACCGCATCACGGTCACTGCTTGGGCAAAGGCCAAGCCTTTTCGTCCAATTGGCTGTGAAGCTCAGGGAAACGGCGACTATCAAACACAGGCACTCGCCCTAACGAACGTTGGGTGTGGTAATCAGCTGCCAAGCGCTTAACAATGCCAGACAGCAATAAGATCGCAATCATGTTCACCAAGGCCATCATGCCCATTGATGCATCCGCTAGCGTCCACACTAAGGGGAGCTCGGCCAGCGCGCCAAACATCACCATGCCCAATACCAATGCTCGAAAATAAGGCAGTGCCGGACGCAAGCGACCATTGATAAACAACAAATTGGTTTCTGCATACGAGTAATTGGCAATGATGGAGGTAAACGCAAAGAAGAAAATGGCCACCGCCACAAATTGCTCGCCCCAATCGCCGACCTGTGCACTCAAGGCACGCTGTGTCAGTTCGACCCCCGTGACTTCGCCGCCGGGAATATACTCCCCGGATAGCAGAATAATTGCGACGGTTGCGGTACATATCACCAGAGTATCGACAAAGACTCCCAGCATTTGTACATACCCTTGAGAAACTGGATGAGGCGGATAGGGTGTGGCGGAGGCTGCGGCATTCGGCGCCGAGCCCATGCCTGCCTCATTCGAGAAAAGGCCACGCTTAATGCCCTGAATCATTCCTTGCGCCAAGGTGTAGCCCAACGCGCCAGAGGCGGCTTCATGAAGACCAAAAGCACTTTTAACCACCAGCGATATCACGGCGGGTACTTRCTCTATATTGGTCAACATCACATAACACGCCAGCGATAAATAGAGCAGTGCCATCACAGGAACTAAGACCTCAGCCGTGCGCGCAATTTGACGTAAGCCACCGTAAATGATCAACCCACTAACCAGTGCCAGTCCTGCACCGACATAGGCAGGCGGCCAGCCAAAAGCGACTTGGGCAGCCTGTGAAATCGAATTCGCTTGAACCGAGTTAAACACCAAACCAAAGGCAAGGATCAACAGCAACGAGAATAATATCCCCATCCAGCGCATCCCTAGGCCATGCTCCATGTAGTAAGCCGGACCGCCTCGGAAGTAGCCATCCGGATCGCGGACTTTATAGACCTGTGCCAAGGTACTTTCCGCAAAGGCAGTCGCCATTCCCAGAAACGCCATCAGCCACATCCAAAAAATCGCTCCTGGTCCGCCAAGAGAGAGTGCAACCGCCACACCAGCCATATTGCCCGTCCCGACGCGTGCGGCCAGTCCAGTACACAAAGCTTGAAACGACGAAATTCCCGAACTGTCGCGGCGGCGACTATGACGCATCACAGAAAACATATGAGAGAAGTGACGGAACTGAATGCCACCGAGTTTTAGCGAAAAGAAGACGCCACCGCCGATCAGCACATAAATGAGCACCGAGCCCCATATCAGGTCGTTAATAAAGGTTAAAAGGCTCAAATGACTGTCCCTCGTCGTGTCGTGATTGCTGTCTGCGGCGCAATCTTCGCTTGTCTGACCGGTAAGATCAATTGATGGCCGCCCTTGGCTGTGCTGGTCATCACTGTTTTTAAAAATTCAGTGATGACGTTCTCATAAAAAGTTCATCAATCTGCCACAAATGAGAAATACTTCAATTTTACGGTAGGGCGAGCTGTGGTATTTAAAACCTAACCGCAAGGTGAACAAGGGGTGACTATGGATAACTTTGCCTTTAACGACATGTTCGAGCAAGACAAGCCACAACGCAGCGGACGCGCAAAACCAGTCAAACGTAAATGGAGAGAAATTGAAGCGCTGAAGGACAAACAGCGACTGAGAAAAGAATTGGAAGAAATCGATATGTATGGCGATTTCTCTCAACTGGACCTTGATTAACTCACCGATAAAAGGATGCGAAAAAGGTGCTCACTGAGCACCTTTTTTATTGGTCAGGTTTTATCTGACCAAGACGGCTTTGCCCCTCAATCACTTGGCTTTCTACGCATCATCCAGTGTGGGTTGCCAATCAATGGGCGCTTTACCTTGCTCGCGCAATAATGCGTTAGTTTGTGAGAAATGGCGGCAGCCCAAGAAGCCTCGATGCGCTGACAGTGGAGAGGGATGCGGCGCGGTTAAAACATGATGGCGCGTACGATCAATCGCTTTGCCTTTTTTCTGAGCATGCGCGCCCCAAAGCAAGAACACCACACCGTCACCATGCTGATTGACAGCCTCAATCACGCGGTCAGTAAAGGTCTCCCATCCTAGCTTGGCATGAGAGTGCGCCTTTCCTTGTTCCACAGTCAGTACCGTGTTTAACAATAACACGCCCTGCTCTGCCCAGCTTTTCAAGTAACCATGTGAAGGGATCTGAAATCCCTCGATATCCGTCGCTAGCTCTTTATAGATATTGACCAACGATGGTGGCGTTTTCACCCCGGGTAATACAGAGAAGCAGAGCCCATGGGCCTGATTGGGCCCATGGTAAGGGTCTTGGCCTAAAATCACGACTTTCACATCACCAAGTTCAGTAAAACGAAAGGCGTTGAATACATCCTCTTTGGGAGGAAAAACCGTGACACCACTGGCCCGGACCTTTTCCACATAGGCTAGCGTATCGCGAAAATACGCTTGCTCTTTCTCGTTGGCTAGCACCTGCTGCCACGTTTGCGCCTGAGTCATGGTTGCTCCTTATCATCACACTGGCGCCATTTTAACGAGACAAACAGATGAAATCAGTGTGTGGCGCGATCTTTTGTTCTTTCCGTATGGGCATGGTAATGACGCTGGCAACGCCCTTGTACCGCTCGGTTCGGGGTCGGTAAGCTCGCGTGTGAACGTGGCGATAATGTTCTAGTCATGGGTCGCTCCTTATCTGTGCGTGTGCCTAGAACATCATGAAAAATCAATGCCAAGTTTAAATAACCATATATTTCAAGCAATTAATAAAATTAGAAAAAAATACTCCGCCAGCCATGTACCAATATGGTGCAAAACTGCCTACCCATCGTTCAATCTCGCCCTTACTTTTGTAGTAAATTTACAACAAAATAGCGCTATAAATAAGAATGCTTGTCGCTGCGCGTTGTGCTCTTATCATCAAATTGATTTTGTTCACAATAATATTGATATCAAATAACTATCTTCACGATAAAGACGATTAAATATTGACCCAAATCAAAATAACCCCACAGATAAAGAGGTATATATGAACGTCGAAAGTGATGAAATCTTACATCACTAAAGTCACTATCAGAAAAAGGGGATAGGCCATGATCACCGGCATTCAAGTAACCTCAGCGGCCAATGATGACCTCATCAATTCTATTTGGTTGATTGATAAAGAAACCGACCAAGCACGCTGTGTCTGCGCAAAACAAGGCTTTGAGGCGGATCAAGAAGTCGCGCTGTCTTCTTTGGGTGAGTTTGACTACCGTGAAGTCAATATCGAAACCCAAGCGGTTAATGAAGGGGGTCAACACCTCAACGTTAACGTGCTGAAACGTGAAACCTTAGAAGATGCAGCCAAGCACCCAGAAAAATATCCGCAACTGACCATCCGTGTCTCAGGCTATGCGGTTCGCTTTAATTCACTGACCCCTGAACAACAGCGTGACGTGATCACCCGTACGTTTACAAGCTCACTGTAAACACACAGGTTATAAAGAAACAGCCCGCTTTGGCGGGCTGTTTTTGGTTAAGCGCTCAAATTAAGCAGGTACGCTCTTAAGACCGAGAAATCGGCCTCTTGCTCACTCGACAATAAATCCATCTGTGCATGTTTTGCCAATGGCCCTGGCAGCGGAATATCCTTGTGTAAAATCGCATCGACCGACTCTTTAAACTTGGCCGGATGCGCGGTACACAAGAAAATCCCCTCTTCTTCCTCGCTAAGCTGTTGCGCTAATAAACGATAGGCAATAGCACCATGCGGCTCGCATAAATAGTCTTGCTCAGCAAGCTGCGTCAAACTCTCTGCGGTTTGCGCATCGTCTGCACGTCCTGATGCCAATTCACTCAGCGCCCACCCTTCACGGCGGAAAAGCTCTTCGATACGCGGCCAGTTATTGGGCTGACTCACATCCATCGCATTCGATAACGTTGCGACTGTGGTTTGCGGCTGCCACTGTCCAGTGGCTAAATAGCGTGGCACCGTATCATTGGCATTGGTGGCAGCGATAAAGCGTTTAATCGGCAGCCCCATCGCCTTGGCAAGTAAGCCCGCAGTCAGGTTGCCAAAGTTGCCACTGGGTACCGCGACAACAACTTGGTCTCGCTTGTGCTGAGGGATCTGCGCAAGCGCTTCAAAATAGTAGCAAATTTGTGCCATCAGCCGGCTGATATTGATTGAGTTTGCCGAGTTTAAGCCAATGGTTTGACGCAACTCTTGATCATCGAAGGCTTGCTTCACCATCGTCTGGCAGTCATCAAACGTGCCGTTCACTGCCACGGTGTGAATATTGCCGCCGAGGGTACAGAACAGCTTTTCTTGCAACGGGCTAATTTTGCCTTTCGGATACAAAATCACCACATTGATGTTTTCAATGCCATAAAACGCATGAGCAACAGCGGCACCGGTATCGCCTGATGTGGCGGTGAGAATCGTGATCTTGTTGCCGTCTGACACTGCCGCGAGAGATTGCGCCATAAAACGACCACCAAAATCTTTGAAGGCGAGCGTTGGCCCATGGAAAAGTTCTAGCGCATGAATACGCTCTGTGACGGATTTGAGCGGCGCCTCAAAGGTAAACGCCTGCGCCACCAGCTCATGGATTTGGCTTTTTGGCATTTCGTCGCCAATCAAGGCCGAGAGGATCTCAGTGCTACGCTCGACCAATGGCATCGACAGCAAAGCATCGATATCCTCAAATTGTGGTACGTGCTCGGGGAAAAACAGCCCTTGTCCTCGCCCCAATCCTTGTTTGACCGCTTGCGCGAACGAGACGGTTTCACTGTGATCTTTGATGTTGTAAAGCTTCATGCCTGACTTCCTATTTCTTTTGCGCCCTGTCCATCAATGCGACATACATGAACAAAGCCATCATTATTTTGTACGTAGTGCTCGCGCAGCCATTGTGCGAGTCGCTCGGCAACCTGTAAATCATCACAGATACTAAACAAGGTCGGCCCAGAGCCTGAAATCCCTGTCGCCAGTGCGCCACAGCTTTCTGCATACGTCCGCGCTTCAACAAAGCCCGGCAACAGTTTTTGCCGATAGGGCTCTGCAATCACATCACAAATCAAGCTCGCCGCCAGAGCAGGTTGCTGAGTGTGACACGCGTGAATAAAGCCGCCCAAATATCGACCGTGGGCAATGACATCTTGACGGCGATACTGTGCGGGCAAGATAGTGCGTGCTTCTGCAGTCGATACTTTAATCCCAGGATAAGCCATCACCCAATACCAGTTGTCAAAATGTGGCACGGCTTGGCTGATCACGCCTTGGCTTTCCAGCATCAATTGCAAGCCACCTAAGTAGCAAGGCGCCACATTGTCATAGTGTAAGCTGCCCGAAATACTGGCTTCCATCTCCCCCATTAGCGCGAGCATGGTGGTTTCATCCAGTGGGTTACCGTGAAAGCGGTTTAACGCATCAAGCGCTGCCACAATCGAACACGCGCTGGAACCCAATCCGGAGCCGATGGGCATATTCTTTTCCAGCAACATCGCTACCGGCTTTACCGCGATCCCCTTATCCTGCAGTGCATGTGCATACGCTTGGTAGGCCTGATAGACAATATTATCCTTTTCATTAGCAGGAAGCTTGTCGGTAAATCGCCCTTCACAGCGCAGCGAAAAGGGGCGGTCGCCGCCCGATTTCACTTCAACCACATCCCCCAGCAAGCTGCCATCGATGGGGCTGACCGCTGCACCTAATACATCAAAGCCCACACTCACATTACCAATTGAAGCGGGTGCGTAAACGCGTACTGTCATCACTACACTCCTAGCTTCCAGCCCAAGGTGCGCATCAAATCAGCGAACACCCCTGCCGCCGTCACGGCGGTGCCTGCCCCATATCCGCGCAAGACCAATGGAATCGGCTGATAATAGCGGCTGTAAAAGGCGAGTGCATTTTCGCCATCTTTAATTTTGTGCATAGGGTCGTCACTGTCTACGGCTTGAATTTTCACGAAGCATTGACCGTCTTCAATACCGCCG
This sequence comes from Salinivibrio sp. PR919, assembly GCF_001995355.1. NCBI lineage: Bacteria > Pseudomonadati > Pseudomonadota > Gammaproteobacteria > Vibrionales > Vibrionaceae > Salinivibrio > Salinivibrio sp. PR919. The sequence continues at coordinate 10,047 of NZ_MUFL01000030.1, forward strand.
ATATAGCGCAGCACCTTGCCCTCTTGAGCCGCTTGCTCTGACCATTGCTTAAAGTAAGCATCCGCCTCCGGCAAGCGTGCCATAAAGGACTCCACATCACCCGACTGATCAAAGCCTGGTGGCAACGCAGGCTCAACTTCGACATCTTCCAGCTCTAAATGCATGCCGGCTTCTCGTGCCAAAATTAACAGTTTACGCGCCACATCCATACCAGATAGATCGTCACGTGGGTCGGGCTCGGTGAAGCCACTGTCACGCGCAACCTTGGTGGCATCACTAAAGCTTACGCCTTCATCTAATTTGCCAAAAATGTGTGATAGCGACCCCGACAAGATCCCAGAAAATCGTGATAGCTCGTCCCCTGCAGCAATCAGGTTTTGCAGGTTTTCAATCACGGGAAGGCCAGCCCCCACCGTGGTTTCATACATAAACTTACGATGTGTCGCGCGCGCCGCCTGACGCAGCTGTTGGTAGTAAGCCATGCTACTGGTATTGGCTTTTTTGTTAGGCGTGATCACATGGAAGCCCGCACGTAAGAAGTCCGCATACTGATCCGCGACTTGTTGCTCTGCTGTGCAGTCAATCAATACTGGGTTGATAATATGATTGCGCTGCACCAACTGAATCATACCGGCAAGGCTAAACGGCGAAAGGTGATTGGGTAGCTCATCACGCCAGCTATCTAGGTTAATGCCTTGGCTGTTCAGCCACATGCCTTTACTATTTGCCAGTCCACAGACACGCATCACAATGCCTTGCTGCTGCAGCTTCGCTTGTTGACGGCGAATTTGCTCAATCAACTCGCCACCGACACCGCCCACACCGACGATAAACACATCGAGGTGATGTTGGCTGTTAAACAAGTTTTCATGGCAGGCTTTCACCGCTTCCGAGACACGCTCTGAGGGGACAACCGCCGAGATAGCACGCTCTGATGAACCTTGGGCAATGGCGACAATATTGACATTCACTTCCGCTAGCGAGGTGAAAAAGCGCGCCGCAATCCCTTTTGAAGTGCGCATACCATCCCCTACCAAGGAGACAATCGATAGATGATCGATAAACTCAACAGGCTCAAGCAAACCATCTTTAAGCTCAAGTTCAAAGTGGGTCCGCAACGCCTTCTCAGCTTTCACTTTATCCTGCGCTTGAATACAGAAACTAATACTGTACTCCGACGACGATTGGGTGATCAGCACGATGGAAACGCCCGCGGATGACATGGCGCCAAACACACGTGAAGCCATACCAACCATTCCCTTCATCCCCGGACCAGAGATATTGACCATACTCAAATCGCTAAGCGTGGTGATCCCTTTAATGGCAAGCTTATCTTCACCAGTATCATCGCCAATCAAGGTACCTGCGCCTTGAGGATTGGCCGTATTTTTAATCAAACAAGGAATATGGAAGCGAGCAATAGGGGCGATGGTTTTAGGGTGGAGCACTTTGGCACCAAAGTACGMCAGCTCCATCGCTTCTTGATAACTTAGCGACTTCAGCAAACGCGCATCTGGCACCAAGCGGGGATCGCAGTTATAGACACCATCGACATCCGTCCAGATTTCGCAGCACTCTGCGCGGACACAAGCGGCCAGCACCGCAGCGGAGTAATCGGAGCCGTTGCGGCCTAAAGTCACCAGCTCGCCTTGCTCATTGCCGGCCATAAAGCCCGGCATCAAGCCAACATGATTAGCGGGAATGGGAGACTGTTTAAAGCGTTGCGAAGAGGTTTCAATGTCTACTTCTGCACTCAGGTAACTGCCAGAAGCGGCAAAATAACTGACCGGGTCAATCTCAAAGACTTGATAGCCACGCGCCGCTAACAACGCCTGCATGGCTGCCACGGACAAACGCTCCCCCTTGCTGACCACCCTCGCATAGGTGCTGTCCGGGCAAAGCCCCAGAAGGTTCATACCGTGTACATATTGACGTAGCTGCCCGAGGCTGCGAGAGAGTTTATCGAACAAAGGCTGGGTGTCGAGATTAGGCTGGCGTTCGGCAAGACCTTGGAACAGCGCGGTGAAAATGGTTTCTAGCTCTTTGAGTGGCAGCTCAGCCTCTCCATGTTTAACCGTATTATCCACCACGGACACCAGAATATTGGTAACACGCGCTGGGGCGGACAAAACAGCAGAGACGTCACTCTGACCCTGATTGCTAACAATGATGTCAGCGGCACGACTGAATCGCTCTGCATCGGCAAGCGATGTGCCACCAAATTTTAAAACTCGCATCCGTTTGGGACCTCTCTCTTAAGATAAAAAAAAGCCCGTACCGGTGAGGGTACGGGCTTTTCTTGGAAATTCTGTGCGTATCAGCCCGCACCAACACACATTGTGCCAGTAATAATGGTGGTTGTTGTGGTGGTAAGGGTGCTGATCGTCAGTTGCATGTGTGTTGCGTTTATCGTTTGTTTTGTTGAGTTCTATTTAGGTGTATCGAATCATGCCGCCTAGGTCAACAAAAAAGTGACACTGATTGCTTTTTCGCCAAAACTCTGAGAGGTTGAAGAGAACAAAAACGGCATGGAAGCAGGGAAAACGAATGACACAGGACGCCATGGCGCAATTGGTCGCAAATACGATATTACAGGGCTCGGATGCCATGTACGGTCGCTTCTTAGATGTGACATCAGGCGCTCAAGAGCGCTTTGAGCAGCAAGATTGGAAAAGCGTGCAGCAAGCACTGAAAACGCGTATTCAATTTTACGATCACCATGTCGGCTTAGTGAGTCAGCAACTGCGCGCCATGCTGGGCAAAGAACACGCCACACGCTCCTTTTTGATGGCAGTGAAAGCAGCCTACATCAGGCTCCTTGATGATTACCCACGCTACGATATCGCTGAGAGTTTTTTCAATTCGGTGTATTGCCGTATTTTCGAACACCGAAATATTCGTCGTGACAAACTGTTTGTGCAAAGTTCACAAGGCGGACGTATTCCCAAGTATCCAACGCCCTTGTTGCGACGCTTTCAATCGCAAGCTGGCATTTATGCCACGCTAGAGCGCATGCTAGACAGCACGCCCTTTACCCTACCGTGGCGAGATAAAAGTGGCGATCTTAAGCGCATTACGCAAATCCTTCAGCAACGCTTTGGTCCGCAGTTAACCATGAGCTTCACCATTGAAATGGTGCGTCAGCCGTTTTTTCGCAACAAAGGGGCGTACTTAATTGGCCGTCTGGATATGGCGAACCAACGCCGTCCCCTCGTGCTGCCCTTGCTTATCTCAGATGACGGCGAGCTGTATATTGATGCATGTATTACCGATAGCGACGATGTGAGTATCGTATTTGGTTTCGCGCGCTCCTATTTTATGGTGTATGCCCCCGTCCCAGCCGCTTTAGTCGACTTTCTCAATCAGTTGATGCCCAATAAAACCCCGGCAGAGCTCTACACCGCGATCGGCTGTCAAAAACATGGTAAAACCGAGCTATACCGCGAATTTCTCTATCATTTGGATAATTCTGATGACTTGTTTGATATTGCGCCGGGGATCAAAGGGATGGTGATGTCAGTGTTCACGCTGCCCTCATACGGCTTTGTGTTTAAGATCATCAAAGACAAATTCGCACCGCAAAAACAAATGACGCACGCCCAAGTGCGCGAGAAATACCGCCTCGTTAAAGAGCACGATCGGGTGGGACGCATGGCCGACACGCAGGAGTATCGGAACTTTATCTTTCCTCGTCACCGTTTCAGCGATGCACTGATTGACGAATTGCTAAACGTGGCGCCTTCATGTGTGTCCGTCACTGACACAGAAGTACGGATCCGCCATTTGTATATGGAGCGGCGGATGATCCCGCTCAATATTTATCTCGAGCAAGCCAGTCCTGACGCCTTAACCCAAGCAGTGCAAGAATACGGTGATGCCCTCAAAGAGCTCGCAGCTGCCAATATTTTTGCCGGTGACATGTTGTTTAAAAACTTTGGCGTCAGCCGCCATAATCGGGTGATTTTCTATGATTATGATGAAATCGCCTATCTCACTGAGGTGAACTTCCGCCGCATACCGCCACCGCGTTATCCAGAAGATGAGCTAGCCGCAGAGCCTTGGTACAGCGTGGGAGAAAATGATGTGTTTCCCGAAGAGTTTCGTACCTTTTTGTTGGTCAACCCTTCGCTACGTGATGAGTTTGAGCGCCTACATCCCGAGCTTTTTGAGGCCGAATTTTGGCAGCAACTGCAGCATCAGGTTCAAGAGGGCTACTTCCATGATGTGCGCCCCTACAGCGATGCGCTTCAGTTAGTCAAAGCCTAAACACGCTTAACCTGGCGTCAATTTTGCTTGTTGTTTTATTGTCGTCATCACACGCTGGCGCTTATCAGGTACGTCAATAGCATGACGTTTTTTTAGACAAAGTTGCGACCGCGCACACTTTTTTGTCTACACTGATCATCAGCGGTGACGAAACCGACAAAAATAACAACGCAAAGGAACCTAGAGTGAAACAATTCGGATTGTTCGCACTCGCCTTGCATATAGTGGCAACCCCTGCATTYGGCGAGCAAATGCTATCGTTCGAGACCGAAACGATAGCCGACTCTAATCGCTTTTTTATCCAGTCGATGCCCTCGGCAGGAGGCGGGTTTGATAGCTGGACCATAGAATCAGGCTATCGCTACCCCTTGAGTAATCTCTCCGTTTACCTTGGCACGCAAATGAAAAGCGAAACCCAGACAGCCCCCACGCAACGCGGCTTGCTCAGCGGCATTGAGTACCGATTTACCGACAAGTTACATGTTTCAAGCCAACTGAGCCACGGCTACCAACGTGATAAAAGCGTTAACCAATGGGGGGTCAGCAGCCGCTACCAATTGAGTGACTATTTCGATGTCAATGCTGGGCTGGATGTAGAGTTCGATCCTGAAAAAGACACCGAGTCCATTTACCAACTCGGCGTCGGGTTACGCTTTTAACAACGTGTAACGACAGCGTGAATGCTTAATCCACGTCGCTGATCGTACTCAAAGGCTGCGCGCAAACCAGCACACCGTTTTTGTCAGCATACAGGTAGTCACCCGGGGTCACTAACACGCCTTCCAGCGTTAGCACCACATCTACCTCTCCCCAGTCCCGTTTTTGGGTTTTAATCGGACAGACGCCGAGTGCTTTAATGCCAATAGGCAAGGTGGCAAGCGTCGCCACATCCCTCACTGGCGCGGCAATCACCACCCCCGCCCAACCATTGTCGACCGCACTTTTTCCGATCATATCGCCCAATAACGCACGATCCATCGCACCGCCGCCATCAACCACTAAAACCTGACCTTGGCCGGGCGTTGCGAGAAGCGCTTTCACTTTGGAGTTATCGTGATAACAGCGAACAGTACGTATCCGTCCTTCAAAGCCGCTCACCGCGCCAAAATCTTGCCACTGAATGGGTAACCAACGCACAGCGTCTGGGTGGTTGTCGCATAAATCAGGTAGCCTATCGTCCATGATGCTCTCCTTAGTCCATTGATGAGTCTGTCAACTCCAGCAGGGATGAAAACGTCACGCCTAGTGACTGCGGCGCAAAATCTGTCATCAGTGCAGGCAGTAACCATAATGTATCCTCCTCCACCCAATAAATCGCGTTTTGCTGCCACGTTTTCGCCAATGCAATCGCTTCGTCTTGACTCAGGGCAACCGCAAAGCCCGGCTCAAACCAGCTGCCATCAGGTGCCCCACCATGCATTGCCCAATAGCGGATCCCCGCTTTCTCCATCTCATCCGCGAGTTGACGATTACGTAATTGATTCTCTTTCTCAGATAAAGGTTGGCTACGAGGGTTAAATGCGGTAAGAATGGCAAAAGAGCGGACACTGGGTGCTTGGGGTGCCCGAAATGCGATCTGCTGGTAAGTTTTCCACAAATCGCTGGCGTTATTCTGATCACACATTATTTACACCTGTTCGTTACTAACATTATGCTTAATTGCTAATTATGCGCTAGTATTCATAAAGTTAAACGGGAAGTTGACCCTAATCACCAACAAAGATGCTTTTGATTGGGGTCAATAAAGGATGAAAAAAATCATCAACGTTCACCGTAATATATTGTTAGCGCGCTGTTAAATGAATACAATTAGCGGCAATCAATGGATATAACAGTGATTGCCTCTGAGGCTTACGAGGGCCGATAACGCCCCACCTCAACTGGAACACACGGTGCGTTGTCTAGCATCGACACACACCTCTCTATGGATGGCGTGCCATATGTTGATTGCGAGGCATCCTCTCGCAATTTTGTAAATTTTTTTCATGGGCTAGTGGAACTAGACTGTGAAGTGCAACCGGATTCTATTTAGATATTAGGTATCGCCAATGCAAACCCCGCAAATTCTGATTGTAGAAGATGAACAAGTCACACGTAACACGCTGAAAAGTATCTTTGAAGCGGAAGGTTACAATGTCTTTGAAGCCAGCGATGGCGACGAGATGCATCAAGTCCTATCCAATCATCAAGTGCACTTGGTGATTATGGACATCAACTTGCCCGGTAAAAACGGTCTATTGCTCGCGCGTGAATTGCGTGAACAAGGCGACATGGCATTGATGTTCTTGACGGGCCGTGACAACGAGGTCGACAAAATCCTAGGGCTGGAAATTGGTGCCGATGACTACATCACCAAGCCATTTAACCCTCGTGAATTGACCATTCGTGCACGTAACTTGTTAACCCGTGCGATGAGTAGCGTGAACGGTGGTGAAGAAAAACGCAACGTTGAACAGTATGTGTTTAATGGTTGGGTTCTTGATATCAACAGCCGCTCTTTGATTAACCCTGAAGGCGAGTCGTTCAAATTGCCGCGTTCAGAGTTTCGTGCCCTGCTGCACTTCTGTGAAAACCCAGGCAAAATCCAGACCCGTGCTGAGCTGTTGAAAAAGATGACAGGTCGCGAGCTAAAGCCGCATGACCGTACTGTGGATGTCACAATTCGTCGTATTCGTAAGCACTTCGAATCACACAGCGACACCCCAGAGATCATTGCCACCATTCATGGTGAAGGCTATCGCTTCTGTGGTGAGCTCGAAGATCAATAAGTTGCACACCCAATATGAATAAGGCGCCTGATGGCGCCTTTTTTGTTTAGCTTATTGGTGGCGTTTAGGAGGATTGCTCATCTAACCATGCTTTTAACACCGTCAGATCGTGCTGATAGCCTACTTTAATTTCATCAACCCAATCGGCAATATTCTCCCACCACGCAGGTAACTCGGGAGACTGCGCTTTTTGAGCCACTTTTTGCACATGCTTTAAGCCCACTGAGCCTGCCGCACCTTTAATTTTATGCGCTTCCGACACAATGCCATCTTGGTCGCGTGCGGTCATATTCGAATCAAGAATCGCGATGTATTCCGGCATCAATTGTTCAAACATTTCAATGCTTTTTCGCACAGGCTCGGTGCCAACCAGCTCGACATAGCCGGTGAGCATGTCCATATCCAACAGCTTTTCCGCTTGCTCGCTTGCGACTGGCCGCGTCGACGCACTCTCGTCAGTCACCGCTTCTTGCCCCTCCGCCAGCGCATAACGCTCAATCACTTGGCTAAGTGCCGCGACACTAATCGGCTTGCTGATTGCATCATCCATGCCTTTGTCGATGTACTCGCCTTTGTCTTTGATCACATTGGCGGTTAATGCAACAAGTGGTGGTAAGCTCGACTGTGTTTCGCGTAATGTTGCTGCAATATCAAAGCCGGTCATATCCGGTAATTGAATATCTAACAACAGTAAATCAAACGCCCCCGGCATAAAGGTGTTGAGTGCCGACTGACCATCTCGCGCAACGGTCACCTCATGGCCTAGACTTTCCAATAAATTGGTAGCGACCGTGATATTCAGCTCAATATCTTCGACAAGCAAAATGCGTAAGCGGCTATCGCTGCGCGTGGGCAGTTGGACTTCATCATCCGCAGGCTCACTCAAAGGCACGGAAACCGTGACGGTAAAGGTACTCCCTTCGCCTTCTTCACTATCGACGGTAATGTCGCCTCCCATCATGCGTGCTAACTGGCGAGATACGGCAAGTCCAATCCCGGTTCCCACAGCATGCAAGTTTTCTTCGCCTTGTTTTACCTGATAGTACATGGCAAAAATTTTATCTTGCTCATCAGCAGGGATCCCCACCCCGCTGTCTTCAACTTCAAAGCAAAGATGCGCGTTGTCGTCCTCCACATCTGCACTGACGGTGATGATCACACAGCCTTGCTTGGTGAACTTGACCGCATTCCCGACCAGATTCCACAAAATTTGCCGTAGTCGTGTCGCATCCACGGCGACAAATTCCGGCAAATCTGTCACCCGTTCAAGCTCAAAACGCAGCCCTTTTTGCTCCGCCATCAGGCCAGAGATGTTTTCAATCTCAGTAACAAATTCACGCAGATCGATGCTAGTGGGATACAAGGACAGCCGGTTTCGATCGGATTTATCTAAATCGATAATATCGTTGAAAATATTACCCAAGGTGATGGCACTGACGTAAATGGTACGTAAGTAATTGCGTTGATCATCATCCAGCGGCGAGTCCAATAGCATGCGGCTCAACCCGACAATCCCATTAAGCGGTGTGCGCAGCTCGTGGCTGATGGTGGAGATAAAGGCGGTTTTATCTCGGCTCGCTTTCTCCAATGCATCTTGATAACGCTTACGTTCGGTGATTTCACGGCCAAAGCCCAGCAATCCCAAATGACGCCCGTCTCGCGCAAAGAAAGGGACTTTGCGCAGTTCAAAATAGGCCTTGCGTCCATCTTGATACTCAAGCCATTGCTCGTAGGTAATGGAGACATTGTTATCAAAGACTTGCTGATCGGTCTCCACCACTTTCGCGGCGATATCCTCGCGATAGACATCCCACGGCGTCAGGCCCTTCAGCGCCTTCTCTTTATAGCCGGTCAGCTCTTCCATCGCGCGGTTACAGCCGGAGAACTGCCCCTTCGCATTGCGGTAATAAATCAGATCCGGCGACGCATCAATAAACGAGCGCAGCAATGCGGTTTGCTCGGCCAGCTCTAGCTGAGCTTTTTCCCGCTGATACACCTCGTTTTCTAGATCCTTGATCGCCTCTTGGCGCGCACTCTCAGCTTTTTTACGCTCGTCGATTTCTAAATTCAGTTGCTCAATATTTTCGGTCAATTGCCGGTTAAGACGCATGTCTCGCGCACGCATCTCTTCTAATTTAGACACCAGCTTAGATAAGCGCTGCCTCGATTCTTCCAGCTGATCCACCACCACGGACAAAAAATAAACCGCCCAAGGGGTGATCACCAGGCCGAAGAAAATCGAGCGGATAATGTCGATATTTTGCACCGTGCCTTCCAGCACCAAGGTGATGCCCACTTGCACCACCACGGCCAGTGCCACAAGCGCGAGTGCAAGTAGCATGCTGAAGCGGACAATGCCCAGCTTGACCAGCAAATCAACATAATACTGCGCTAATACTTTGAGTTGTTTCATAAAGGCTTACTACACGCCAGTTAAGAGTGGAAGTGTTCATGCTCAGGGCGTCGCGCATCGCTCTCTGTGGCGCTAGACGTTGGTCCCATTAAGCTGACTTGATTGCGCCCCAGCCGCTTCGCCTGGTACATGGCTAAGTCGGCTTGATGGATAAGCTCCCCATAATCCCCTTCGGGTGAGGGGATCATACACGCAACGCCCAGACTCGCGGTCATCACCGCTGCGACCGGGGAATACTGATGCGCGATTTCACGCTCGGCCAACGCCGCCCTTGCCCGCTCGGCAACTAAAGCAGCCCCATCAAGCTCAGTGTGAGGCAATACAATAGCAAATTCCTCTCCACCATAACGTGCGACCGCATCAAGTGGTCGATTAATCGCCGATTTAAAAGCGTTCGCCACTTGCTGCAAGGCCCAGTCGCCTTGTTGATGGCCATAATTATCGTTGTAAAGTTTGAAATGGTCGATGTCACAGAGGATCAAGGCAAGCGGTGTTTGTTCACGGGCGTGTGACCGCCATAACTTGCGCAATTGCTCATCAAAGCTGCGTCGATTCGCCACTTGGGTCAAACTATCCACGAAGCTCATTTCTTGGAATGACATGATCGCATCCGCTAGCTGTTGTTGGGTGTGCTTACGTTCGGTGATATCGCGCGCCATCACCAGTACTGCAAAGCTGTCAGTCACCGGATCATCAATACGCGATTTCGTCACTTCAAACCAAGTTTGCTCGCCGCTGGGCCGCCAAATCACATCTTCATAGGTAACGGTTTCCCCAGTATCCAGTACATGCTGATCGCGCTGACGATGCTGATCAAAAATATCTGCATCGACGACCTCTTGCGCTGGAGAGGTCTCAAGCGCTTCAATGGAGACCCCGAGCGCATCGGCATAGGCTTGATTACAGGCAAGGTGGTAATAGTCCTGATCAAAGATGCCAATCGGATCCACACTGGCATTAAAAATCGCGCTCAGTAAATTGCTCCGTTGCTGAAGCGCTTGCTCAGCCGATTGGCGATGATGCACCTCGCGTTGCAAACTTTGCTGCATTTGGTGCCAGTCGGTCACATCATGACTGATGCTCAAGGTGCCAACCACCTGTTGCTGATCATTTTTAAGCGCCGTGATATTAGTTTCGAGCAAACAGCTTTCGCCGTTTAACTGCGATGCCCAAGTACGCACCGTCTTTGAGCCAGACAACGGCTGATCGGCATGCCACATAATGCCCTCTTGCTCGCGGCCTCGCCAAAAGCGGTCAAAGGCCGCATTGGTTCCCACCACATTGCCATCGACATCTTGAAAGCAAACCAATTCAGCCAACGAATTAATCACGCTAAGCAAAACACCATGTTCTTGATGCTGTAACTGCCATTGCGCGTGGCGCGCCAGCGGTGCTAGCGACACTAACCATGCTTTTTTACGCCGACAACGAATGGGTAAGCCCGACAAGCGCACGCCAATGCGTACTCGATTCGCGCCAGGCGCTTTGACCTTAGCTTCGACATTAGAGAAAGGACGTGGCCACTGCTGAGCAACAATGAAGGCGCGTACCGCTTGTCGTTGGTGCTCATTGGCCGTTTTAAAGTGGTTTTTGCTGTCCACCAATGAAAATGCCTCCACACAAGCAGCATTGGCATACAAGATGTCACCCTCATCGGCGGTAACAATGGCATGGGGCGTATCGAGATCAGCCATATACACTCGCCAATGGGTTAACGCGACGGTTTCTTGTCGCGCACGCCACGCGTAGCCAAGCACCGCACCTAAAACAAGAAATGTAAATAAAATGAAAAATGCCATGCGGCTCCTGTGTGATCACAACCATCCTTGATTCGCGACATCTTTTCCCGTTGCGTCGCTTATAGAAGCGCTATTTTGCCACAGTTTTCTCAAAATACATGGCTACGTGCCTCACAGGTTTTTACTGTCAGTTGTCATTTTTTTACATCAAATCACAGCGTATCTTGCTATGAAACTGAAGACATAAAACGCACCCTGCTTTATTTCTTTCTTTGGTTAGAATTTATGCTCGAATTTGGCCTTAAATTAATAATTATTTAACAAAACAGCATAAACGCGAATAGCTATTATTCCCGAAAAAATTGGCACAAAACCTGAAAATATCAGGTGTTTAATTGACATCACACCAAGCTTCATGGTGCATAAAGGCTGCATAATAAAATTTGACCTTTAACTGCTTTGCCGTTAATTTGAAAGGTCGCTGAATAGCGCTTTCTGGATACGGCAGGCTAGGCATCGCGTTGAAAATCAGTAATTTAATTACTTACAAGCACGCGATTTTCCCGTTAAAAAAACACAACATAACGGGTGAGCTGTCACAGTCCTAGACGCTTTCAGAGTGGTCAGGAGGATCACGACAATAAATGCAATCACTGCGAGTGACGCAGTAGCAAGGGAGAATTGCAATGTCGCTGTACAACCCAATGTTGGAAAAGGATAACTGTGGTTTTGGTTTGATCGCCCATCAAGAAGGTGAGCCCAGCCACAAGTTGGTTCGTACCGCCATTTCCGCACTTGATCGCATGACCCACCGCGGAGGGATTAACTCCGATGGTAAAACCGGGGACGGTTGTGGGTTATTGCTCCAAAAGCCCGACCGTTTCTTTCGCCTTATTGCCGAACAAAACCAATGGAACCTGAGCCGTTTGTATGCGGTGGGAATGCTTTTCCTGAGCACAGATCCGGTGAAAGCGCAGCGCGCCCGCGCGGTGTTTGAACAAGAAATTGGTGCCGAAACACTCTCCGTGGTTGGTTGGCGTACGGTACCAACCAACCCTGACGTGCTGGGTGAAATCGCCAAGCAATCACTCCCCGTTATCGAACAAGTCTTTATTAACGGCCCGGCCGGTTGGCGCGCACGCGATTTAGAACGTCGCCTGTATATTGCGCGCCGCCGCGCAGAGAAAGCGTTAGCTGACGACACAGATTTCTACATTACCAGTCTGTCGACCCAAACCATCGTCTACAAAGGCTTGTGTATGCCGGCAGATTTGCCGCGCTTTTACACCGATTTGGCCGATTTACGCCTCGAGTCTTCGATCTGTTTATTCCACCAGCGTTTTAGTACTAACACGCAACCACGCTGGCCGCTCGCTCAACCGTTTCGTTACCTTGCCCACAATGGTGAAATCAACACCATTGAAGGTAACCGCCAATGGGCACGAACACGGGCATACAAATTTAACTCGCCCTTATTGCCAGACCTCCATCAGGCCGCACCTTTTGTCAATGAATCAGGATCGGATTCGTCGAGCCTAGATAACATGCTTGAGGTATTTTTGTCCGGTGGCATGGATCTCTTCCGCGCCATGCGTCTACTTGTGCCGCCCGCTTGGCAAAACCATCCGGATATGGATGATGAGCTGCGTGCATTCTATGACTTTAACTCCATGCACATGGAGCCATGGGATGGTCCTGCCGGTATTGTGATGTCTGACGGCCGTTATGCAGCTTGTAATCTCGACCGCAACGGCTTGCGCCCTGCGCGTTATGTGGTCACTAAAGATAAATTCATCACCCTCGCCTCTGAAATTGGCATTTGGGATTACGCGCCTGATGAGGTCGCTGAAAAAGGGCGTGTTGGCCCGGGTGAATTGCTGGTGATCGATACCCGAGAAGGCAAAATTTGGCACTCAGCGGAAATCGATAATGAACTGAAAAGTCGCCACCCCTATCGGGAATGGCTCGATGCTCACGTGCGTCGCTTGACCCCGTTTGAAGAACTTGATGATGATGCCAGCGAAGGCAGCCGGAGCTTGCAAGACACCCAACTGAAGGTTTACCAAAAGCTGTTTGGGATGTCGAACGAGGAAGTCGAGCAAGTCGTCAAGGTGCTCGGGGATATCGGTCAAGAAGCGACCGGTTCGATGGGCGATGATACGCCCATGGCGGYACTATCTTCTCGTCCCCGCTGTGTGAGTGACTACTTCCGTCAGAAGTTTGCTCAGGTTACCAACCCACCCATTGATCCCTTGCGTGAAAACCACGTGATGTCACTGGCCACCTGTATCGGCCGGGAAATGAACGTTTTCTGCGAGACTGATGGCCACGCTGAGCGCGTCGCGTTTAAATCGCCAGTGCTCTTGTTCTCAGACATGGTGCAGTTACTCGAGCTCGACGATACCTATTATCGCAACAGCATTCTCGATATTAACTACGATCCGAACGAGAAAGATCTGCAGCAGGCCATCTTAGATCTTTGCGATCAAGCCGAGCGCTGCGTGCGCGATGGCACGGTACTGGTAGTCCTGTCTGATCGCAGTATCAATAAAGACAAACTCCCTATCCCTGCCGCTATGGCAGTCGGGGCGGTGCAAAAGCGTCTGGTCCGCGAAAACTTGCGCTGTGATGCCAACATCATCATTGAAACCGGGAGTGCACGTGATCCGCACCAATTTGCCGTATTACTCGGCTTTGGTGCCACGGCTATCTACCCATACCTCGCCTACGAAACACTAGCCAATCAAGTCGACATTGGCGCAATCAAAAAGCCCTATCGCGATGTGATGGTGAATTTTAGAAATGGCATCAACAAGGGCCTATTTAAAATCATGTCAAAAATGGGGATCTCGACCATTGCCTCTTACCGCTGTTCGCAGCTGTTTGAAGCGGTCGGCCTGCATGACGATGTGGTAGAGCTTTGCTTTAAAGGTGTCGCAAGCCGCATTCAAGGGGCGAACTTTGATGACTTCCAGCAAGACTTAGTCAACCTTTCACGTCGTGCTTGGATTAAACGTAAGCCGCTAGAGCATGGTGGGTTACTCAAATACGTCCACGATGGCGAGTATCATGCTTACAACCCAGATGTAGTAAAAAATCTGCAAAGTGCAGTGCGCTCTGGGGAAGCAATGGACTACAAAACCTACGCGAAAACGGTGAATGAACGTCCGGTGGCAACCTTGCGCGACCTAATGCGTTTGAAAAAAGCCGACACACCATTACCGCTTGAACGCATTGAGCCCGCCACCGAGCTATTTAAACGCTTTGATTCCGCGGCCATGTCCATAGGTGCTTTGAGCCCTGAAGCGCACGAAGCGTTAGCCATTGCGATGAACCGCCTTGGCGGCCACTCGAACTCCGGTGAAGGGGGTGAAGACCCACGCCGTTTCAATAGCGAGCGTAACTCCAAAATCAAGCAAATTGCATCGGGCCGTTTTGGGGTCACTCCCCACTACCTCACCAATGCCGATGTGCTGCAAATCAAAGTGGCACAAGGGGCGAAACCCGGTGAAGGCGGACAATTGCCCGGCCATAAAGTCACGGCCGAGATCGCCAAATTGCGTTTCTCAGTCCCCGGTGTCACCTTGATTTCGCCACCGCCACACCATGATATCTACTCGATTGAAGACTTGGCGCAGCTGATTTTTGATTTAAAGCAGGTCAACCCAAGCGCATTGGTATCGGTCAAACTGGTCTCCGAACCGGGCGTAGGCACCATTGCTACTGGTGTGGCAAAAGCCTATGCCGACCTGATCACCATTTCAGGGTATGACGGCGGCACGGGGGCAAGCCCATTGACCTCCGTGAAATACGCCGGTAGCCCTTGGGAATTAGGCCTCGCCGAAACCCAGCAAGCCCTCGTGGAAAATGGCTTACGCCACAAAATTCGCTTACAAGTCGATGGCGGCCTCAAAACTGGCCTCGATATTGTAAAGGCCGCCATTTTAGGTGCAGAGAGCTTCGGCTTTGGCACCGCGCCTATGGTGGCGTTGGGCTGTAAATACTTGCGTATTTGCCACCTGAATAACTGTGCAACCGGTGTGGCGACCCAAGATGACACGCTTCGTCGCGACTACTTTAAAGGCTTACCTGAGCAGGTAATGAACTTCTTTAAAGGCTTAGGCGAAGAAGTTCGCGAGCTGCTCGCTGAGCTTGGTGTCGAAAAGCTCACCGATCTCATTGGCCGAACGGACTTGCTGGAAGCAGTTGATGGCTTTACCGCCAAGCAGCTCAAACTCGACTTGAGCCATATTCTCGAGGCGCCCACACCCTGGCCGGGCAAAACCTTATATTGCAGTGAGCCCAATACGCCTTTTGATAATGCACCGCTCAACCAAGCCTTGCTCAGTGAACTAGGGGATGCGATTGACGCTAACCGACGAGCCAGCATCTACAAATCGGTACGCAATACCGACCGTTCAGTCGGTGCTAGCCTCTCTGGCGCGATTGCAAAACGCTATGGCAACACAGGCATGGCAGCTAACCCTCTGGATATTCAATTGCAAGGCACTGCGGGTCAATCCCTCGGGGTATGGAATGCGGCAGGGGTTAATATCACCCTTGTCGGCGATGCCAATGACTATGTCGGCAAAGGGATGAGTGGCGGTGAAATCGTGATCCGTCCGCCTGTAGGATCCGCCTTTGCCAGTCATGAGTCCACCATCATGGGCAATACCTGCCTGTATGGTGCCACTGGTGGCAAGCTGTTTGCGGCAGGGAAAGCAGGCGAACGGTTCGCCGTGCGTAACTCAGGAGCCCATGCGATCGTCGAAGGCGCGGGAGATAACGCCTGCGAATATATGACGGGCGGTATCGTCGCGATTTTAGGTCGCACTGGCGTCAACTTTGGCGCTGGAATGACCGGCGGCTTTGCCTATGTGCTCGATGAGGAAGGCGATTTTAACCGCCGCATCAATCCAGAGTTGGTCGAAGCGCTGTCGCTAGAATCTCTGGCCATTCATCAAGAGCACTTACGCGGACTGATCGCGCAACATTTAGAGCTGACAGGTTCAGATCGTGCGCAACAACTGCTGGCTGATTTTGACCAATGGGTACACCGTTTCTATTTGGTCAAACCTAAAGCCGCTGATGTCAGCACCTTGTTAGGCCACCAGAGTCGCAGCGCTGCCGAGCTGCGAGTTCAGGCGCAGTAAAGGAGGGATCCATGAGCCAGAACGTATATCAGTTTATCGATGTGCAGCGTATCGACCCGCGAAAAAAGCCGATTGATACCCGCAAAATAGAGTTCGTGGAAATCTACGAGCCGTTCACCGAAAAAGAAGCGTCGGCACAAGCCGATCGCTGCTTAGATTGCGGTAACCCCTATTGTGAGTGGAAGTGCCCTGTACATAACTACATTCCACAATGGCTAAAGCTGGCCAATGAGGGACGCATCTTAGAGGCCGTTGAGCTATCGCACCAAACCAATAGCCTGCCTGAGGTCTGTGGCCGAGTGTGTCCGCAAGACCGGCTTTGCGAAGGTGACTGTACACTCAATGATGACTTTGGCGCTGTGACCATTGGTAATGTCGAAAAGTACATCACCGATAAAGCGTTTGAAATGGGCTGGAAGCCCGATATGTCACATGTTGAGTGGACAGATAAAAAAGTGGCCGTAATCGGTGCCGGCCCTGCTGGGCTTGCGTGTGCCGATGTGTTGGTACGCAATGGCGTCAAACCGGTGGTGTTTGACCGCTATCCGGAAATTGGTGGCTTGCTCACTTTCGGGATCCCGTCATTCAAACTGGAAAAAGAGGTGATGCGTAACCGCCAACGGATTTTCACCGAAATGGGCGTGGAGTTTCGTCTCAACACCGAAGTCGGTAAAGATGTGGCCATGCAAACCTTGATTGATGAGTTTGATGCGGTCTTCCTCGGCGTCGGGACGTACAAGTACATGCGTGCTGGTCTTGCCAACGAGGACGCACCTGGTGTGTTTGATGCACTGCCATTTTTAGTCTCCAACACCTACAAAGTGATGGAACTGAAGAACGCGCCACCCTTCATCGATATGGCAGGTAAGCGAGTGGTGGTCCTCGGGGGAGGCGATACGGCGATGGACTGTGTCCGTACCTCCATTCGTCAACAAGCCGCCAGTGTGACTTGTGCCTACCGTCGTGACGAAGCGAATATGCCCGGCTCGCGCCGCGAGGTGAAAAACGCGCGTGAGGAAGGCGTGAACTTTATGTTCAACCTTCAGCCTCTTGGCATTGAAGTCGATGAAAACGGCAACGTGCGCGGGGTTACCGTGGTAAAAACCCAGCTCGGTGAGCCTGATGCTGCCGGTCGCCGCCGCCCAGAGCCGATTGAAGGCAGTGAGCATGTGCTAGAAGCAGACGCCGTGATCATGGCGTTCGGTTTCCAGCCCCATGCCATGGAGTGGCTGGAGCCCTATGATGTAGCCCTTGACGAGCGTGGCCGCATCAAAGCGCCAGCCAACGGGGACATCTTATATCAAACCACCAACCCGAAAATTTTTGCCGGTGGTGATGCAGTGCGCGGGTCAGATTTAGTGGTCACCGCCATTGATGAAGGACGGAAAGCGGCCGAAGGGATCATGGACTACCTCGAAGTCTGATCTTCTCCCACCCCGACTGAATAGAAGTGCCTCAAAGGAGGCACTTTTTTATTGCCTCATGTACACTAACCCCATTCTATGTGCTAACAGGATCATCAAGATGAAAATCGGCATTATTGGCGCTATGGAGCAGGAAATTACCCTGCTGCGTGATAAGCTCGCGAACCTTACCACTCATCACGAAGGAGGCTGCACCTTCTACACCGGCACACTACAGGGCCGTGATGTGGTATTGCTCCAATCAGGCATTGGTAAAGTATCGGCAGCGGTCGGCACCACCTTGTTACTGTCACAGTTTAAGCCAGATTGCGTGATTAACACCGGATCAGCCGGCGCTTTTGAACCCTCATTAAACCTCGGTGACGTGGTTATTTCCTCACAAGTGTGTTACCACGACGCGGATGCAACCGCATTTGGCTACCAGATGGGTCAAGTTCCTCAGCAACCGGCTCACTTTGACTCTGACGACGCACTGATGGCACTGGCCGAGAAAGCCATTGATGACGAGACACACGTGGTACGCGGGTTAATCTGCACCGCCGATACCTTTGTGCACACCGATGCACACCGTCAGCACATTCGTACCCACTTCCCTAAAGCGGTAGCGGCAGAGATGGAAGCGGCAGCGATTGCACAAGTGTGCGCCCAGTTTAAGATCCCATTTGTAGTTGTGCGCGCCATCTCTGATGTGGTGGCAGAAAAAGAATCACCGATGACGTTTGAAGAGTTTTTGCCGCTGGCTGCGAAAAGCTCGTCCGCCATGGTTGAAAAAATGGTTGCGCTTTTCGACTAACCCTTCGAACGCTTATCATGGATGAACCTTGCCATTATGGATGCACTGCTTAACCCGCAATATTGGCTGACTATGGCTGCCAACCACCCAAGCTTCTGGGCGCTGTGGTTGGCGCTATTAATCCATTGGTTACTCCCCTTATCCGCCAATTATTCTCCGTTTCAATACTGGCAACAGTACGCGCTCATTTTAGCCGACCAAGTCAACCAACCAACCGACCCGAAGCGGCAGAGAAAGCTCGCAGGGGGGCTGGCACTGGCACTCATGTGTGGCACGCTGGCGATCTTGCTGATTGCCACTCGAGAGCTGGTCTGGTTTCGCCCTTTATTTGATGCGCTACTGCTGTGGCTTGCTCTCGATTGGCGCAATATTGATACGTTTTCCCAAGCATTTGCCGATGCCATTGAACAACACGACAAAGGGACAGCACGCGCACTTTTGGCCAACCGCGTCAACCGAGAAACTGAGTCCTTGTCGATTGTCGGTCTGGGTAAGGCAGGCGCAGAAACGATATTGCTTGGCACCGCACGTCATGGCGCCTGTGTGATTTWTTATTTTGTGCTATTTGGTGGTGTCGGTGCCCTGCTGTATGCCAGCTTAGTCCGTCTTGCGCGCGTGTGGTCGCCGAGCCGTCTCACCTTCTACCCATTTGGCTTAGCGGTCGCACGTCTTCTCAACGGACTCGATTACGTTCCTATGCGTCTATTTGCCCTCTTGTTCGCACTGGGTCGTTCCCCACTCACGCACCTTAAAGCGTGTTGGCAACAGGGACAGCGCTGGCGCACGCCGGGGCCTGGCTGGCTATTGGCCTGCGCCAGTAGCCGCTTTCAGCTCTCCCTCGGAGGCCCTGCCATTTATCAAGGCACCAAAACATTGCGCACAAAAATCGGCAGTGGCGTGACACCGGCGTGCTACCACCTTTTGTTATTACGTCAAAAACTCAGAGTGAGCATGCTCATTTGGATCGCCTTTAGCGCGTTATGCTTGCTCATCGTGTAAGGATTAAAAAACATGCTCGGTCTCTCTCCTCGCGGCGTCGGACTTTTAGTTGCCGCTTTTCTCTTTACCACGGCCGCTTATGCACACCCTGCCCCACCTCGTGTGATCAGTCTGGCTCCTCATGCCACTGAGCTCGCTTACGCTGCTGGCCTCGGTGAACAACTCGTCGCCGCCAGCGCGTACAGTGATTATCCCGAGGAGGCAAAAACGCTGGAACGCGTATCGAACTATCGGGGCATCAAACTGGAGCGTATTGTGGCGCTTAAGCCCGACTTAATCTTGGCGTGGCGTGGCGGCAACCCACCTAAACCACTGGAAACATTGGCGCAACTGGGCATTGAAATCCGCTATCTTGATGTCGAAAAACTCGACGACATCAGCCGCTTTATTCGCGAACTAGGCCGTTATGGCCGCCACCCCGAAATCGCCAAGAAAAATGCAGCCGCTTTCGACCAAAAACTGCATGCACTGCATACCCGCTATCAAGATGCGACGTCGGTACCTTACTTTTATTTATTAAGTGGCGCGCCACTGATGACAGCCAGTGATCACGCTTGGCCAAGCCAGCTTTTTAGGCTATGTGGCGGCGAAAACATTTTTGCCGATAGCCCCGCGGCTTATCCGCAAGTGAATATGGAGCAAGTGATCACCCGCAAACCGCACACTGTGTTTTATACCGGTGGTGAACTGCCTGCCAGCTGGCAAAGTATGAAAGACTTACTCCCCAGCCTTGCTCAGCACTATGCGTTTCAATTAAACCCAGACTGGCTAACRCGAGCAACGCCCCGTGCGTTGCAGGCTGCAACCCAAATCTGTGAGGCACTTGATACGGTGCGCCGCGCAACCTAGGACCCATGATGACCCAAACCATGATTTTGTATTTATTTGATTTATTTGGCACCGCAGTATTTGCCATCTCTGGTGTACTCATGGCTGGCCGTTTACGGATGGACCCTTTTGGCGTCGTGGTCCTTGCCTGCGCCACCGCGATTGGGGGCGGAACGGTACGCGATATGGCGATGGGAGCAACGCCCGTGTTTTGGATCAGTGACACACTATATTTGGGTGATCCTTGCCACCTGTGTTGCCACCATGCTGCTTATTCGCCACCCCCGCCGACTCCCTTGGTACGTATTACCCTGCGCCGACGCCGTCGGTTTAGCCGTCTTCGTCGGCATCGGTGTCGATAAAGCGTTAAGCTATGGGACTTCACCACTGGTCGCGGTAATCATGGGCGTTATTACCGCGTGTGGGGGCGGCATTATTCGTGATGTGTTGGCCAGAGAAGTGCCCATGGTGCTGAGAACCGAGGTTTATGCCACCGCATGTATTGCCGGCGGGATCGTTCATACTCTCGCGGTTGAAGTGGGGCCAGATGCCGTCACCGCCTCAATCGCAGGCATGGTCACCACCTTGCTGATCCGCTTAGCGGCGATTCGCTGGCATTTATCCTTGCCACCCTTTGCCCTTGATCGTTAAGCATAGAAGATTGGGGGTTGAAAGTTCGCGCCTCTACCCTAAGGACTGTTAGACAGCCACCAGCAAGGAGCCACAATGTTACGTATTGCGATCATTTATCATTCGGTCAGTGACCATACACACGCACTCGCTACCACGATTGCAGAAGGGATCCAAGCTGGCGATGCCGATCCCCTCGTCTATCGTATTGAGCCTGATGTGATTAAACATGGCCGTTTTATCGACGAAAAGGTCTTTACTCAGCTTAAAGATGTGGATGCGATTATTTTTGGTGCACCCACCTACATGGGCGGGCCAAGCGCACAATTTAAAGCGTTTGCCGATGCATCCAGCCCAACGTGGGAGCAGCAAGATTGGCGGGGTAAGCTAGCCGCCGGGTTTACGGTAGGAAGCCAAACGGGAGGAGACCAATCAGCCACCCTCAGCTACTTCCAAACGTTAGCCAGTCAACACGATATGCTATGGCTTAGCTTAGGTCGCGCCAATATAGGGGTCGAGAACATCAACCCAACCGGCACAACACATGGTGTCACCGCCCATGAAACCGGAGAAGGACTGAGTGAAGCCTGCTTACAAACCGCCTTCTATCTGGGCCAACACATGGTTCGCGCCTTGAAAGGGGTTTGGCACACTTAATCGCGCCTCACACCGAGCATGATGCGCATCAGGATCATGCAGGCACAAAAAAGCCCTCGCATATGTGGCGAGGGCTTGTCGATTCAACCAATAATTAGCTGAGCGTCACTCGAGCAAACTTACGTTTACCCACTTGGTAAACGGCTTCGCCCGCCGCTGGCACCAGCTTAGTGTCTTCGACTTTTTCGCCGTCAATTTTCACCGCGCCTTGGCGGATCATACGCAGCGCATCTGAGGTTGAGCTGACCAAACCGGCATCTTTCAAAAGGTTACCAATCGCAATGCCTTGCTCAAAGCTAAAGCTTGGCATCTCGTCAGGCATCGCCCCTTTTTGAAAACGATTGATAAAGGTCTGCTCGGCCGCATCCGCATCCGCGTCTGAGTGGAAACGCGCGATGATCTCTTTCGCTAGCAAGATTTTAATGTCACGTGGGTTTTTGCCCGCTTCGACATCTTTCTTGAACTGAGTCACTTCCTCTAAAGGACGGAATGACAACAGCTCGTAGTAATCCCACATCAAATCGTCAGAGATAGACATGATCTTACCGAACATATCATCCGGACGTTCGCTCACACCGATGTAGTTATGGGCGGACTTGGACATTTTCTTCACGCCATCCAGCCCCACCAACAGCGGCATAGTCATAACAACTTGCGGTTTCTGTCCAGCTTGCTTTTGGAGCTCACGCCCCATCAGCAGGTTGAACTTCTGATCCGTTCCGCCCAGCTCTACGTCCGCTTCCAACGCGACAGAGTCATGCCCTTGTAGCAGCGGATAGATAAATTCGTGGATCGCAATGGGTTGGTTGCTGCTGTAACGCTTTTTAAAATCATCACGCTCCAGCATACGGGCCACGGTTGAGCTTGCCGCAAGGCGGATCATGCCATCAGTGCCCAACTCACCAAGCCACGTCGAGTTGAACTCAATGCGGGTTTTAGCCGGATCGAGAATTTTAAACACTTGCTCTTTGTAGGTTTCTGCGTTTTGCAACACTTGCTCACGCGTCAACGGTGGACGGGTAGTGTTTTTACCACTCGGATCACCGACCATGCCGGTATAGTCTCCGATCAAGAAGATGACTTCATGGCCGAGCTCCTGAAACGCGCGCAGCTTATTTAGGATCACTGTGTGCCCAAGGTGGATATCCGGTGCCGTCGGATCTGCACCCAATTTAATACGCAGAGGACGATCTTCTTTAAGCTTGGCAACCAGCTCGTCTTCAGGGATTACTTCATCAACGCCACGTTTTAGTTCTGCTAGCGCGGCTTCCAGGCTCGCCATAGTCTCTCGCTCCTACAAAATAGGCAAAAATGTGATAAACCGACATACTACTCGAATAGCGACAGTTTTTGAAACCAGTTAGACTTATAGCCAGTGTGCAAGGTGTGCACAGTGGCTGCCGGCAACAGATGTTTGTGGCCTTTGTGTTAACCGTGTCAAATTATTATCAGGGCATCATCCCCAATAAACCGATTGGGAATCTGACTGTCATATTTTGTATTCGCAGTGATTCAACATAGTTTTCATGCCGTTAAAAAAACTCGCAGCTTTACCTAAATTACATAAACTCACGATAGGTGCACTGAGCGCGTTCGTGGTATTACTCATCCTTGTCCCTGATGGCGCAAGCACGCCACGCCCTGAACCTAACTTTGAGCTTGGCAAACATTACCCCTTACCCGTCGATGCCGTCTCTCTGCTGCCGCCTGAAGGTGAAATGCCAGCGCAGTTTAAACGCCATATCAACTGGCAAAGTTATGAAGTCCAGCATGGTGAAAGCATGGCCTTGCTGTTTAATCGCGCCGGTTTGAGTCCAACCACACTCTATCGTCTGGTTAACGCTGATGAAGGCACCAAAAGCTTGGCCTATCTCAAGCCAGGAGATGAAGTGCGTTTGGGCGTTGATGAAAGCGGTGAACTGGTGCAACTCATTCAGCCACGCGGCACCAATGAAACCCTGATCGTGAGCAAGGTCGATGACAAATATCAGTCACGCATCGAGACAAAAAACATTGATACACAACTGAACTTTGCCCGAGCTACCATCAAATCAAATTTCTGGCAGGCCGCTACCGATGCAGGGTTAGATCCGAATCAGATTATGCAGCTTGCCGGGATTTTTGGCTGGGACGTAGATTTTGCACTCGATATTCGAGAAGGCGATAGCTTCTCTGTGCTGTATGAAGAAGAGTTTGTTGAAGGTGAACATATTGGGAGTGGCAACATCTTAGCTGCCACCTTTACCAACCGAGGAGATACGTTCACCGCGGTACGTGCCAAGAATGGCAAATATTACACCCCCACGGGCAAAGCGATGAAAAAAGCCTTCTTGCGCTCTCCTGTGAACTTCCGTTATGTCAGTTCGAACTTTAACCCGCGTCGCTTACACCCAGTGACAGGACGCGTAAAGCCGCACCGGGGGACGGATTATGTCGCTCCGGTTGGCACCTCTATCAAAGCCGCTGGGGATGGCGTGGTCATGAAAGCCTCATACAACCGCTTTAATGGCAACTATGTATTTATCCGCCACAGCTCAACCTATATCACCAAGTATCTGCACTTAACTAAACGTAAAGTGAAAACCGGTCAACGGGTCAAACAAGGGGATATCATTGGCACCTTGGGCGCTACAGGCCGGGTAACAGGGGCGCACCTGCACTATGAGTTTTTGGTGAATGGTGTCCATAAAAACCCGCGTACGGTGCGATTACCCGAAGCTAAATCACTACAAGGGCAAGAAAAACAAGCCTTTGTACGCCTCGCCGAGTCACGCATGGCGCAGCTGAGTAAGTTTAATCAACTGCTTGCCTCAGTCGGGCCGCTCAGCTATCACGCCAATAACGGCGGGTAACCAGCGGCACATAAACACAAACGGCGCCTGTCGGCGCCGTTTGTGTTTGATAGTCAATAACTATCCGCTATGAACGTCTCGAGATCCCGCTATACGCTAAAGGATGCGCCACACCCACACGTCGTGGTCGCATTCGGATTATTGACAAAGAAACGTGAGCCTTCTAGCCCTTCGGTATAGTCCACCACACCCCCCATTAGGTATTGTAAGCTCATGGGGTCAACCACTAACTTCACGCCGCTTTTTTCGATTTCCATATCGCCTTCATTCACGTTTTCGTCGAAGGTAAAGCCATATTGAAAGCCGCTGCAGCCACCACCTGTAATGTAAACACGCAGTTTCAGATTTGGATTTTCTTCTTCCTGAATCAGCGTTTTAACCTTAGTCGCCGCTGCTTCTGAGAACTCTAACGGCAAAGGTGCATCGCTCATTGTTACCTCACATGCTCATCGTGCTTAGCGTTGAATTATCTAATACCTGAGTAAAGTGTTCAAGTATTACCCGATTGATCGAGGGTGTGATCAGTACGTATAAATTGCCACTCAGGGGTCAATCAAATCATACTCCATCTCGCCAGTGATCCGTATCTTTGGTTAAAATGCCCCAACGCAATTTAGGCTTACGCCTTACATAACAGGATATGTCATGACCAAATCAGCACAACTTTTCCAACAAGCAAGACGCACCATTCCAGGTGGCGTGAATTCTCCCGTACGTGCTTTTGCCGGCGTCGGCGGCGACCCTGTCTTTATGGAGCG
This sequence comes from Salinivibrio sp. PR919, assembly GCF_001995355.1. NCBI lineage: Bacteria > Pseudomonadati > Pseudomonadota > Gammaproteobacteria > Vibrionales > Vibrionaceae > Salinivibrio > Salinivibrio sp. PR919. Next base: position 35,327 of record NZ_MUFL01000030.1, read on the forward strand.
CGCCGATGGCGCTTATATTTTCGATGCCGACGGTAAAGCCTACATTGATTTCGTCGGCTCATGGGGCCCGATGATCTTGGGTCACAACCATGCTGCTATTCGTGAGGCTGTGATTGATGCCGCTCATCGTGGCCTAAGTTTTGGCGCCCCGACAGAAAGTGAAATCACATTATCAGAATTAGTGGCAGAGCTGGTGCCGTCGATGGAAATGGTCCGCATGGTCAACTCAGGGACAGAAGCGACCATGAGTGCGATTCGTTTGGCTCGCGGCTTTACCAAGCGGGATAAGTTCATCAAATTTGAGGGGAACTATCACGGTCATGGCGACTGCCTGTTGGTTAAAGCGGGCTCTGGCGCTCTCACCTTGGGTGAGCCTAACTCACCGGGGGTGCCTGCTGACTTTGCGAAACACACGCTGACATGTACCTACAACGACCTCGATTCTGTCCGTCAGACCTTTGAAACCTATCCAGACGATATCGCCTGTATCATCGTTGAGCCTGTATCAGGGAACATGAACTGCGTCCCACCACAGCCAGGCTTTTTGGAAGGACTACGCGCCCTTTGCGACGAGTTCGGCGCTCTGCTGATCTTTGATGAGGTGATGACCGGCTTTCGCGTGGCACTCGGCGGCGCTCAAGCCTACTACGGTGTGAAACCCGACCTAACTACTCTGGGTAAAATCATCGGGGGTGGTATGCCTGTGGGAGCGTTTGGTGGTCGTCGCGATGTGATGGAGTATATCGCTCCGACTGGCCCAGTCTATCAAGCCGGTACCCTTGCCGGTAACCCTGTGGCTATGGCGGCGGGCC
>NZ_MUFL01000031.1:0-35179 GCF_001995355.1 Salinivibrio sp. PR919
GTTGGTGAGTGGTAAGCAGGTCCAATAACACAGGTTGCGCGGGTACGCGAAGCCCAATGGTATCTAATCCACCCGTGACTACCGGTGAAACATGCTCGGCACGTGGCAGCAGCAGCGTCATCGGCCCTGGCCAGAAGGCATTCGCCAGCTTATATGCYTCATCCGGGATTTGCGTTGCCCACTCGGTGATCGATGCGACGTCACCGAGATGAACAATCAAAGGATGATTGGCGGGTCGCCCTTTAGCGGTAAAAATGCCCGCGACGGCGTCTGGATTGCTGGCATCCGCTGCCAAACCGTACACGGTTTCTGTGGGCACCGCGACTTGTTCGCCGGCTTTTAGCAGCTCGGCGGCTTGTGTTAGATCCGTTGAACACTGCGCTGAGAGAAGTTGCGTTTTCAACGACATGCTCCGTTTTATTTTGCTACGTTCAGGTGATACCACTGACCTGAGCGATCGCGTTGCCATACTGCACCTTGCGCATCAATTTGCATCAAGTACAGCCAGCCGTGATTCGCCAGCGCGGCTATATCGTCATGGCGTGCAAGTATACTATCAATTGCCTCCCGAGGGGCAGCGATAAATACGCTTAATCGCACTGGCTGGTGGCGATATCGACGGCCATCGTGCACTGATTGATGCGATAAGCCAATTCGTAAGTCGCCGCCATTCCCTTCAAATACGCCAATGTGGCCACCCACGATGTTGTGGAGCAGCTTGTTGCCGCTGCCGAATTTTTCCGGTGCGGTGACAGAAGCAAAGTACTGCAGATTGATCCAATTGGTCACCACCATGGGCGCGGTGAGTATGGTTTCAAGCTGGCTAAAGTCACGGTCTTTGTGCATGTCGTAGTCGTGTAAAAAGCTGCGACCTTGCAAATTAATCTGTCGAGACAGGGTGCGCGGGCCAACGATTAACGCGGCGTTGTCACACAGTCCCCACTCAGGACGCATTTGCGCCCAGTCTTTGGCCCGTGTACCAAAGAAGCGTTTGAGTTTGGATGGCTGGGTAGGCGCCTGATCAAACTGACTGGCGCGGGTAGCACGTGCTTGCTCGCTTGCGTTGACCAGCCAAGTTTGCCATTGCGCATGCTCGGGAGCGTGAAAGACATCCAGTGCGTCGGTGGTAGTGTTGTGCATGGCGGCATAAAAACGGGTGCTGGCGGGAATCGTCACGCCTTGCTGTGCCATGGCATCACGTACGTCGGCATCGTTAAGAAGCTGTGCAAGTACGCGGACATTTACCTCGCCGGTTTGTCCGCCGCAGGCACCACAGTCAAGCCCTGCAGCATGAGGGTTGTTACAGGTTTCACTGCCATGACCCACCAACAGGACGGCATCGGCCAGTTGATCAGCAATGCCCATTGCGCGCAAGATACCAGCGCCTAGCTCGGCCTTTTCTGCTGCGGTTAACGGTGTATTGTCACGGGTGAGCGCCCAATCACTGTCAGTATGGCTGAGTCGATTTAACGGGTTCTCGGTGCCAGAAATGCGCAATGCGCGTTTTAGCAAGCTCACTAGCTTTAACATGCCACCGGCTTCGACCATGCCTAAATTGGCAGCGGGCGCATCAAGGCTGCGCTGCCAGCCGAGCTTGGTCATTCGCAACCAGCGTTCGGGGGTAGCATGAGTTTGTGAGGCGGTGACCGCTGGCGCCAGTAAACCAGGCAGTTGTGGCCGATGAATATGGCTATCAGTGGGCTGATATGCAATCGGCAAGCCAAAAAAGCCAGCAAAGCCAAGGGTTTGAATCCGTTCGGATTGCGCTTCTAATGCGCGACGCATTGGCTCAGAGCGCACATCGATACAAAATACAGCCTGAAGCGTGGGGGAGGTGTCGAGCGTGTCGACACTGGCCTGCGCAGATAGGGCGTGTGCCCAAGGGCGCTGCTGACTGATTTCCAGCGCTTGTTGCCAAATCCACAGGGGCGCGAGCTGTTGTTGTGCTTGGTGATACCAATGGCGGACATTCACCGCTTGATGGTGCATGGACTGACGAATGCTTGCCCACGCTGCGTCACGATGTTTAGCAAGCCAGCGTGCCAGCACTGTATCCCACGCGAGTAAAATCGCGAATAGGCCCATGCCATGATCTTGTTGTTCACTGTCACTGAGCTGTTGCTGCCAATCTAACCAAGCCTGCCAGCTTGCCCAACCCGATAAACCGTGCATAAGCGCGTGGCAATAGGCCAAGTTACCGTCTTGGTCGTGAAGAGTCGGTTGCCAAAAGTCGGCCGCTTCAGCGATCAATGCATCGATTTGGGTGGGTAGTGCGGCGAAATCGGCAAGCAAATCCACGCCAGTGAGGGTTTTAATGCCTTTATCTTGGCTCACCACATCCAACCAGCATTGATAAAGGTGCTCACCGCCTTGGCCTTGAGCATCAAAGCGCTGTGGGTATTGGTGATAGAGCGCGAGAAACTGGCTCACTTGCTGCTGGATTTCTTGCTGCCACGATAAGCCTTCTTGTGCTTCTCGAGTGCGGTCACACAACTCAGCTAATGGCTTCCAACGCGGGAGGTCACTGCTATGACTACGCAGCGCACGCAGGCAATCACTTGCCGTCAATGCGCTGCCAGAGGTTGAAATGGCCTCGGCAAGGTGTGCCTCACTAATCGGCGATTGCCAATGTGACAGATAGTACGCCGACGACATTAACGGACAATGGCCGCTTAACACTGCTTGTTCGGCAAAAACTTGCTCAATGGGGGTAAAGCGTTGCGGCCACCATGGGTTCACCGCAATCATTTGATCCAACGGCCAGCTTGGCGCAATCGCGGCGACTGCTTGCTGTGTGGCATCGCGAAAATCGCTCACATCGAGGGACTCAGGGTATGCAGATACATTGGGCGTTTTCGCAATCATTAACGCGTCTCCTTATGCGGTTGCCATTGGGTCGTTTGTAGTTGGATTAAAGAAGCACTTGGCCACCATTTGAGTGTTAGGCGCGTCGCCCATTCATCAAGGTAAGCGCCGGCGTTCAGCCAAATAAATAGGCGATTCACCCACGCTTTGTGAGGCCAGTACTGGACCGCCAGTGACAGAGCAAACAGCGCGATAAACAGCACCAGCGCAAAGGCATCGGCAAATAAGTAGGTGGCATTACCGCCCGCGACAAACACAATCAAGCTATGTTTAATGGCGGCGTAGAGTCCGAGCAGGCCAAGCGCAAACACGCTACTGAGCAGTACGCGTGTCGGGCGAGCAGCGCCTGGGCGTGTAAAGGCTGGTAATAGCAGCATGGTCATCGCCATCCACAGCAACCAGCCGGCGGCCAAGCTATTTAAAATACCGACACTCAGATGCACGGCGACAATCAAACCGGCGGCGGTGGCCATCGCGGCAAGCCAATGGCTACGACGCGGGACTGAGGCATCAGCCAGTTGGGTGGCGAGCCAATGATTCACGCCATTGCCGCTGTTGAGGAAAGAGAACGCCTTGTAGAAAGAGTGCGCCAGTAGGTGCAGCAGTGCCAACTCGTAAAGACCTAGGGCGATTTCGACCAACATCAGCCCCATTTGTGCGACGGTCGACCACGCCAGTTTTACCTTGATGCTCACGCGTGTCAGGCTCACCAGCCCAGCAACCAGCGTACTGACGCCCGCGATAACCAGCAGTGCCAAGCTGGCACTGGGGCTCGCCGCGAGCACTGGCGCGAACAGCATCAATAAGATCCCGCCAAGGTTCACAATGCCAGCATGCAACAAGGCAGAGACAGGTGTTGGCGCTTCCACCACTTGAATGAGCCAGCCGTGCRAGGGTAGTTGAGCGCACTTGATAATCGCCACGCCCACCAACATAAAGGCGGCGATGCTTACAGTCAGCGTATGAGGTTGCTGGCTGACTTGAAACATTAATTGGTCAATCTGCGCGGTTTGGTAGTGGAAAAACAACAGTAAAAATGCGCCACCGAGTAGCAATTCGCTAAAGCGGGCGAGCAGCATTTTTTTGTGTGCCGCGAGTTGGGCGCGAGGCCGATGCGGATAGAAAAGAATTAAGCGACCCAATGAGAGGCTAACCGCCACCCAGGCGAGCCAAAACAGCAACAGGTGATTGCTGACTAAAACCAACAAGACTGCCGACAAGGTGAGCAGTAAAGAGGAAAGAAAACGGTGTTTGTCGGCTTCACCTGCAAACGCAGTGGCACTGTATCGCCAGATAACACCGCCAAGAAGAGCAACCAGTGCGAGCAGCACCAGTTTGAGCGGGGTGACGAGAAATAGGGATAACATGACTTACCTCACAGCAATAGTTATGAGATACATTGTGAAAACTTACTACAGTTAAGTAAAATACATAATAAATCATTTTTCATTCTGTTTTAGAGAACGATGAGCCGACTCAACTACCATCATTTATATTATTTCTGGCAGGTGGCGCGTCACGGGAACCTGACCCAGACCGCCCGGCAGCTGCATATTTCGCAGTCGGCGCTGTCGTCGCAAATCAAGCAGCTTGAACAGGCGATGCAGGTGCAATTGTTTGAGCGCCAAGGTCGTACGTTGACGTTGACCGAAAGTGGCTATCAAGCGATGAACTATGCCGAAGAGATATTCCGCCAAGGGGAAGAGCTCGAGCAGTTGCTATCCAGCGGCGGGGCCCTGTCCAGTGCCACGAYTCGCATTGGCACCTTATCCACCATGTCGCGGAATTTTATCGAGCAGTTTATTCAGCCATTGGTTAATCAACGAGAGTGCCGCTACGTGTTGCAGTCGATGGATCAAACCGGCTTGCTCCATGCGCTGTCTGATCACCAGTTAGATTTGGCGCTAACCAATATTGCGGTGCGGGGTACCAATAAACAGATTTGGCAGTATCAGCAATTGGCTCGCCAGCCGGTAGCTGTGATTGGTTGGCCGGGTAAAGCCTTGTCGCCGACCTTAGACGCCAGCTACCAGCATCAAGCGTGGGTGTTACCTTATGGCGATAACCCGATTCGCTCAGGGTTTGATGCCATCTCTGCCCAGTATCAACTCAAGCCTTACATCATGGCAGAAGCCAATGATATGGCGATGCTGCGCCTATTAACCCGAGACAATGATGCGTTAGCGGTGATGCCCGAGGTGGTGGTTCGCGATGAGTTAGATAGTGGCATGCTCACCCGCTACGCTTTACTGCCGAGTGTGTATGAGCCGTTTTATGCGGTATCAATTAAACGTCAGTGGGTACATCCGAAATTGAATTCACTGTTAGATGCGTTCAGTGCGTCGCCGCTCGCGCATGGCGACGACCTTCGCGACGGCAACGGTCAGAGCAATACCTAACTTCGTCCCAACAGCGCGCCCACTTTTTACGCCACGTAAACGGGCGTTCGCACGTCAAACATACCTTGCTGGGAAGATGTGGCTTTTTATGCGCCATCTGGGTTGCCTCCAATAGATTGAGCAGCAGGCGAACGTGATTTTTGAGTGCGCTTGTTTGCGTGCTCAGCGCTGTTTGTTCGCTCAGGGCTGTCTGGRCGCACATGGGTGGCGAGGATCCGTGCTTTCTCGATACGAACGGCGTCTTGTTGACGAAACGACCATAAAATATCTCGCGCCCGTTTGCCTGTTTGTTCGATATCGACAATGGGTTTCGGGTAGTCTTCGCCAAGCACCACCCCGTACATCATCGCTTCCATGTCGGTCATTTGCCATGGGGTGTGGATCAAACTGTCGGGCAAGGGAGAAAGCTCGGGCAACCATTCACGAATAAATGCCCCCTCGGGATCTTGCTCCTGCGATTGTTTCACTGGGTTATAAATACGCAAGGTATTGGCGCCTGTCACGCCAGCTTGCATTTGAAATTGGGGGTAATGAATACCGGGCTCAAAATCGAGAAATAACTGCGCGAGGTGATGCACACCGCGGCGCCAATCAATCAACAAATGGTGGGTTAAAAAGCTGACCAGCATCGCCCGCATCCGAAAGTTGATATAGCCAGTGACGTGTAGGCAACGCATACAAGCATCGACGAGCGGATAACCGGTATTACCTTGTTGCCATGCGCGCAGGTGCGCATCGCTCTGCGGACCGTTTGCGTACTCAAAATGTAAGTAGCCTCGATTGACGGGCCGATGCTCCATGTGGTGCTCGCTTTCAAATTTCTGCATAAAATGACAGTGCCAATGCAAACGCGACACCATAGCTACCAGCGCTCGCCGCCAGCCCTTTTTCTGCCAATGGAGGAGGGTGATTTGATACATCTCGCGCAAGCTGATGTTACCCCATGCAAGATAGGGTGACAGCCGCGTACAGCTTTTGCGGCTGGCGAGCGGTTTAGAGATGTGACGTTGATAGCGTTGTCCGCGCTCGCGGAAAAAAGACTGTAAGGTTTTATACGCCCAACTCGGGCCGCCGGGCTGAAAGCGTGGCGCAGGAGAATCCCAATTGTGGTGATCGAGCGCGGGCAGCGTGAGTGATGTGTCTAGCCAGCGCGCTTGTTGCCAATCGGGATCGGCAAGAGGGGCGCGCATCACCTTTTGCCATTCTGCGTCCCAATCAACTCGATCTTTCGCGCCGCGGATCACCGCCCCAGTGGGAAATTCATGCCAAGGGATCTGATGGCTTGCTAGCCATTTCGCCACCGCTTTATCTCGAGAAAATGTCGCGTCGACGCCAATTTCTTGATGGCTGTACACCGCGCCAATTGCCTGCTGCTGGTGGATGGCGTCGAAAACGGCGAGTGCGTCACCTTGGCAAATAGTGACCTGCCCGCCAAGCGGCGCCAGCTGCTGATTAAGATCGCACAGCGACTGCCAGACAAATCGCCAGTGGCGCTCGCTATGGTGCGGATCGTTAAGCAGCAGTGGCTCAAACAGGTACAAAATCACCAAGGGACGCCCCGCGGCAATGGCAGCTTGTAAAGGGGCATGATCCCGCAGGCGTAAATCGCGTTTTAGCCATACAAGGCTGATGGGCGCGGACATAGGGCTCTCGTCAGTCGTAACAACAAACTTTTATTCACCCTTGGCGGTACGAGGCTGAATGACGCTTGGATCCCTAATAGTGACTTGGTTGAGGTCTAATTTCTCTCATTAACAAGCGCTAAGCATACAAAGCGAAATCAAAATGGTTTGCATTTGCCTTTTAAGCATCGGAAAATTAGCGCTCTCAGAGATAACGGGCAAGTGCCACGCGCTTGTGTTTGCAATAGTAGGATCGAGATATGTTAGAGGCAAAGGACGTTGCGTTTGCCGTCAACGGAAAAGTGTTACTCGATAAGGTGAGCTTGTCGTTTACGCCCGGAAAAATCTGTGCGTTGGTCGGGCACAATGGCTCGGGTAAGTCGACGCTGATAAAGTTGTTAGCGCAGCAACAGGCAACCAGCAGCGGGCAGATCGCATTAGACCAAAAGCCCTTGTCGAAATGGTCAGAAAAAGCCTTTGCGCGCGAGGTGGCGTATTTGCCACAGCATTTACCGGCAACAGACAACTTGACCGGGTATGAGTTGGTCAGTTTTGGTCGCTATCCTTGGCATGGTTTGCTGGGGCGGTTGACCAAAGCCGATCACCAAGCGATTAACGAGGCAATGGCGCTCACTGGTACCCAAGATTATGCTGAGCGCTTGGTCGATACCTTATCGGGCGGCGAGCGCCAACGGCTGTGGATTGCGATGCTGCTGGCACAGCAAACGCGTTACTTGCTGCTCGATGAGCCGCTATCTGCACTGGATGTGGCCCACCAAGTTGAAGTGATGACCTTGGTGCGCAAACTCAGCCGAGAGCTGGATAAGTCCATTATTATCGTGGTGCACGACATTAATATGGCGGCGCGTTTTTGTGATGAGATTGTCGCGCTGCACAGCGGGCAAGTCCTGACTCAAGGCGCGGTTAGCGATGTGTTTCAAGAGTCGGCCCTCAAATCGATTTATGGCATTGAGATGCCGATTGCCGACCATACCGCCGGTTATGCGGTTGCCATGCCGGGGGAGTTATCGCCGGTATGATCAAGTCCTCTTTTTTGACGCTTGTGGTCTGGCTGACTGCGGCCATGATGTCAGCGAACGTCAGTGCGTCACCTCGTATTCTCTCGCTGGATTGGACCCAAACTGAAACCTTGTTGGCCTTGGGAGTGACGCCCGTCGCGGTCGCGCAAAAGGCGGATTACAATTCGTGGGTGAAAGCCCCGCCCATTCCAGAAAAAACCGTCGATATTGGGCTTCGCACCCAGCCGAACATGGAGCGTTTGGCCGAGCTTCACCCCGATAAAATTCTGATCTCGCCCATTTTTAAGGCAATGAAGCCCAAGTTAAACACCATTGCGCCGGTCAGTTCAATTCCTCTGTATGAAAGTGGCCTAAGCTGGGCGTCGCTCAAAACCGTGACGCGGCAGATTGCACGTGAGGCCAACCGTCCTGAGGCCGGTGAAACCTTGATTGCCAATGCGAAACAGCAATTAGCGGGCCTGCGCGATACCATTCCCGGCGAACAGCCACCGCTTCTGATGATTCAATTCCTTGACGCCAACCATGTGCGGGTGTTTGGGACGAACAGCTTGTATCACGCCGCAATCAGTGAATTAGGGCTCAGCAACGCGTGGCAAAATACCACCAACAGTTGGGGGTTTAGCATGGTCTCCACCCGCGAGCTGCTAGACCTTGATGCGCAACTAGTGATTGTGCGCCCACTTCCCGCGGGCGTCGAGCAAACCCTTCAGACCAATATGTTTTGGCAATATTTGGTTAAACGTACGGGGCATACGCCATTGATGATTGATCCTGTATGGAGCTTTGGCGCGATTCCATCAGCGTTACGTTTTGCCCGCCTTGTGACCGCGGCATTGACCGAGCAAGGAGGGCAGGCATGAAACTGAACCTGTTATGGGTGCCCTTGGCGTTACTGGCGGCACTGTTAAGCCTCGCCTCCACTCAGTTGGGGCAGTGGAATGTGAATGCATCCATGCTCTGGCAGTCGCTGTGGTCGCTGGATGACAGTGCGTCGATTGGCGTTGTGATGCATTTAACCTGGTGSCCGCGCTTGGTCACCGCATTGCTGGCGGGGGCGTGTTTGGGGCTGGCCGGTACCTTGATGCAACAAGTGTTGCGCAACCCCTTGGCCTCGCCCTCGACGCTGGGGGTGGCGAATGGCGCTAGCTTGGCGCTGATGCTTGCGACGCTTTATGCCCCTTGGCTACTGACTTGGTCGAGCGCGATGGTGGCGATGTCTGGCGGGGTGCTGACCATGTTGGTGGTATTTGCGCTAGCGTGGCGACGCGGCCTATCGCCCACCGTAGTGGTGATCGCGGGTTTGATTTTAAACCTTTACTGCGGCGCGCTCAGCACCGTGCTGCTGTTGATGAATCAAGAAGCGCTGCACGGCATGATGGTGTGGGGCGCGGGTTCGATGGTGCAAACCGACTGGCACAGTGTGCAAGCCTTATTGCCACGTGTTGGATTGGCGGTCGTGTTGATCCTTGCCTTATTAAAGCCGCTCAACGTCTTGAGTCTTTCGGATGAAGGGGCGAAAAGCTTGGGCGTATCACTGGCGAAAATCCGTGTGATTGCTCTAGGGCTATCGGTGCTACTGACCGCGTGGGTAGTTAGCTTGATTGGCGTGATTGGCTTTGTCGGTCTCGCCGCGCCCGCGATTGCGCGCTTATGTGGCGCACGCAAGCTCATCACCCGATTGGGCCTAGCGATGATTTTAGGTGCCTTGATATTGGCAGCTACTGATTTGGCTGTCCAGCTGTTACCCGGCCGCCGGGCTATGATGGTGCCCACGGGGGCGGCGACGGCAGCCTTGGGAGCGCCTCTTCTTTTGTGGTTGTTACCACGGGTGTCACTGGGGAATCGTCAACGCCAACAAATGCATGCCGGTACGTCCGCACCACGTCAGGATTGGCCACTAGGCCGAACGCTGATGTTACTGGTGTTGGGTGTGGTGATTTTTGCCACCGTATCGCGTCAAAGTGAGGGCTGGCAGTGGCTGGCGCTCAGCGGCGATTGGTCTTTGTTGGAATGGCGCTTGCCACGGTTGCTGGCCGCGGCATTGGCGGGTGGTGTGCTTGCTGTTGCGGGTGCCGTGCTTCAGCGTTTAAGTGCTAACCCGATGGCGAGCCCTGAAGTGATGGGGATCAGTGCCGGTACGGCGCTGGGACTGATTGTCACTATTTTTGCTGGCATGGGCGCATCTATGCTGAGCTTATATGTCGGCGGCTTAATCGGTGCGGGGGCAACCTTGGCGTTGATTGTGCTGCTTAATCGCAAAACCGGCTTTCAGCCAGAAAAGGTATTGCTTACAGGCGTCGCCATAGCCGCTCTGATGCAAGCAGTACAAAGCTTTTTGATGGCAGGTGGCGATCCTCGCGCATATCAAGTGCTCGCGTGGATTTCAGGTTCAACCTACTATGTGACTGACAGTACGGTGACCACACTGGCCTTGGTTGCCGCCGTGCTGGTGGCGCTAGGATTAATGTGCCAGCGTTGGCTCGATATTTTGCCGCTCGGTGGCGAAACGGCTCAATCGTTGGGGGTTAAGGTAGGGCGTGCCCGCATGCTGTTGCTGGCCCTCGTCGCGGTCATGACCGTCAGTGCTACCTTGGTGGTGGGGCCGCTCAGTTTTGTCGGCTTGATGGCGCCACATATTGCGCGTAGCTGGGGAGCGAAAAATGCTCGGGCGCATATGATCACCGCCGGATTGATTGGCATGGGATTGATGCTGTTTGCTGATTGGCTCGGACGACAATGGTTATATCCGCAAGAAATGCCAGCAGGGATCATTGCCTCCTTGATTGGCGGGCTCTACCTAATGGTTGTGCTGCGTAAGCTATAGTTTTAACACACGGTGATCGACAGGATCGCCTCATCCCTAACTAAAGAGATGCAGTTTGCATCTCTTTTTGTTTGAGGAGCCAAGAGAATGAACAGTGATTCCATGCAGCGAGTGGCGGTTGTCGGCGCAGGTGGCGCGATTGGTGAAGCTTTTTGCCGCGCGTTGCTCGACAAGCCATCCATTCAGCAAGTCTTCGCCCTAGGGCGTCACCCCGCGCCACTTGCCGAAATAAGTGAAAAGGTGGTGCCTGTGGCGGTAAACATTTGCGATGAAGCATCAATCCAAGCAGCGGCCGAGCACATCGACGACAACAGCTTAGATGCGGTGATCATTGCCTCGGGAATGTTGCATGACGATGCGGTCAGCCCAGAAAAGCGGCTCGCGGCGTGCAGTAGTGAGGCCATGCATCAGCTCTTTGACGTCAACGCCGTCGCGCCGCTGCTATTGAGCAAGCACCTCGCGCCCAAATTGAAACGCAACGCCGAGGCGAAGCTTGCCATTTTATCGGCGCGCGTGGGCAGTATCAGTGATAACCGTGCGGGCGGTTGGTACGCCTATCGCGCAAGTAAAGCGGCGGTGAACATGTTGATCAAGTGCATGAGTATTGAGCTTGGCCGCCAAGACAAATCATTAACCGTGGTTGGCCTGCATCCGGGGACGGTCGATAGCCATTTATCCGCGCCATTCCAAGCCAATGTTAAGCCAGGCAAGTTATTCAGCCCGGCTCAATCGGCTGGCTATTTGTTGTCGGTGTTGGATGGCCTCGACAGTCGTCATACGGGTCGATTGTTTGCGTGGGACGGGGAAGAAATTGCCCCATAGGTTGGGGCATTGTTGCGTTATTTCCAATGCAATGGCTGCTCGAGGGTCGACAAAGGCTTTTCCGTGCCAAGCCCTATCATTTCATCATATGCCGTGTCAGTGACTAGCACGTATTGCGCGGCATTAACCCATTCAAAATCATCTTTTACCGCCAGCAAGCTGCGAGATAAATAGGGTTTATCGCCTTGATAAATTAGCTTCTGCTCCACCGTATCGCCGTGACGTAAAAAGGCGATAGCTTGATATAACATGCCATCAATGCCACGGATCTGAATCTTGTCAATGTTGTCGTAATTTATCAGTTCGCTCAGTTGTAAATTCATCACTCGTCCTTGCAGTCAGGTCTTTTCAAGATACTACGAGCTATGCAAGCACGCGGATCCCTCGAGGGTGAAGCATTGGCTAAAGCAGCAGCCTTTCGGATGTGTAATGTAAAATAAATGTTACGCAAAGGTAAAATTAAAACCGCGATGAAGAGATGATTTTCTCGGCAAAGTCGACGTAATCTGTGAGTAACGGAGACATTGCGTAAGGCTAAGGGCCGCTGTTTACGCGCGATTTTTACGCCAGACAACGACACAAGGCGGTGAACGTGAAACAGAGTAAATACGAATCCAAACCAGTTGATGAGCTGGGTCGTGTAGCCTGGTCGGCACAAGAAAACGATGTATGGCGCCAGCTAGTTACGCGGCAGCTTGCATGTATCAAGGACAAAGCATGTCAGGAATATCTCGACGGGTTGCGAATGCTGGATTTGCCGCATGACACGGTACCACAGATCCCAGATGTGAATGCCGTGTTAATGCGAGAAACAGGTTGGCAAGTGGCTCCTGTGCCTGCATTGATCGATTTTGACCATTTTTTCGCCTTGCTGGCGGATAAGAAATTCCCTGCGGCGACGTTTTTGCGCACTAAAGACGATTTCGATTATTTGCAAGAGCCGGATTACTTTCACGAGATTTTTGGTCACTGTGCGATGCTGACTCACCCAGCGTTCGCTGAGTTTACCCATATGTACGGTCAGCTAGGTCAAAAGGCCACGCCCAAAGAGCGCGTTTATCTTGCACGCTTATATTGGTTTACGGTTGAGTTTGGTTTACTCAGTGACTCGCAAGGCAATCGTAGTATTTATGGCGGCGGGATCTTGTCTTCGCCAGCGGAGACCGAGTACGCCTTTAATAGCGACAAAGCGGTGCGTAAGCCTTTAGAAGTGATAGATGTCATGCGCACGCCATATCGGATTGACATTATGCAACCCATTTACTTTACCATTGAGTCGATTGACGATTTATTTGCCATCAGCCAACGTGATTTGATTGCTGATGTGCATCAAGCCATGGAACTAGGCCTTCATGCGCCTTTGTTCCCGCCCAAACCGAAAAAGACAGAACAGCAAAAGGAAACGCAACATGTCTGAACTAACTGAGTTGAAATGTGAAGCCTGTAATATTGATGCCCCTTTGGTCAGTGCTGAGGAAATGCCGGCGCTGCTTAAAGACATTCCGCAGTGGCGCAAAGTAACACGAGATGGGATTGATCAGCTCGAACGTGAGTTCACCTTCCGCAACTTCAAGTTGGCGTGGGCGTTTGCCAACCAAGTGGCTGAGCTGGCTGAGCAAGAAGGCCACCATCCGGCTATCTTGCTGGAGTGGGGTAAAGTGACCGTGACTTGGTGGTCGCATAAGATTAAAGGCCTGCACAAAAATGATTTTATTTGTGCGGCGAAAACCGACGGCATTGCCCCTGAGTAAACCAAAAAAAGCCCCGAGAGTGATCTCGGGGCGTATCAGTGTCGATAATCTTCTGTCTATCCCAGCCACGCAAGTGTCAACCCTGCGCCGCTAATGCCTTTCATTATAATACCTCGGCATTTTCTTCGTAGAAGAAGATAAATTTTAAAAGTGACGCGGTCACGTTTTCGTGTTGTTCTTACTCTTCTTCATCGCTTGTGTCTTTTTGCTTAACGGCAAAATACTGCGCGAGAATTTCGTCAGTGAGCTCACCTTTCTCCTCAAGGGCTTTGAGTTTTGCCACAATCGCTTTTTGTTCGTCGAGCGATGGCAAGGTGTCCGGCTCATGCTCGGGCGCGTCATCGGCAATATGCTGTAAAGGGTCCATAAGTTTACATCTCATACGGTATTAAAAAGTTTACTGACAAGCCTACCATATCTTGGTTTATCGCGTGCCTGATTGATGATTGTTCGCTGGCATAATGGTCACTTTATGCCGTAGTTAACCGTCTAAAGTGTTCATGAAGATAATGCCCTCTCGCGATTTCTTTAAACGCCTGTTGGCACACGTTTTGGAGTAGTCTTAGCCTAATACTCTGATTTATTTAGTGCCTGTCTGGCATATGTCACAAGTTTTTATTGTCATACTTTAGTATAAGCGCATAGGATGGAAGGAGCACAAGGCGTGCAGGGGGTTGTGTTAAACGACGCTAGCCTTTAAATGGAAACCCGCACACAGCGGCTATCGCGAGGAAGCAATGATGGACAGATTTGTTGAGTTCTATCACCTGAATGCATTCGTTGCACAAGGGCAGGGGGGGAATCCCGCCGGTGTTGTTAGGCATGCAGATGTGTTGGATGATGCACAAATGCAGGCGATTGCAACAGACTTCGGCTATCCAGAAACGGCGTTTATTTGTCATAGCGAGCATGCTGATGTCAGATTACGGTTCTTTACCCCGACCCATGAGGTCGCGTTTTGTGGGCATGCCACTGTGGCAACATTTTCTGCGCTTTGGCAGTTGGGTGCACTTGAGGCTGGCGATTACACGCAAGAAACTGGGGCTGGCGTCCTGCGAGTTTCCATCTTGGATTCGGGAAAAGTTAACTTTGAGACGGCAATTCCAGTCCTCAGTGACGGGCCGAATGAAAAGGTGATTGCCGATGCGTTTCACATAGATAGTAAAGATATCCTATCGACTGGATTGCCTGTCAAAGTCGTCTCCGCGGGTGGACCCAGTATCATTCTGCCGCTTGCGTCCCTCGATGCACTCGCCCGGATGTCACAAGACAGGGAGGCGGTTATTGCGCTGACGGAGGCGTACGATTGCGTTGGGGTGCATGCGTTTGCCTTATCTCCCCACGAGTCGGATATCACTGCGTGTTGTCGAAACTTTGCGCCTTTGGTCGGGGTGGATGAAGAAGCGGCTACCGGAAGCGCCGCTGCCGCCCTAGCGGCGTACTTGACTGAGTATCAGGGTACGCACAATCGGTTTGTTTTCGAGCAGGGTGAACATATTGGGGCGAGATCGCTACTGTCTGCTGTGGTCAAAGTCGATGCGCAAGGTCATCAACGTGCTTGGGTCGGCGGAGATGCAAATACCGTAATACGGCGCGGCTATCGGTTAGATGCGATTAGCGCTTAACTTACTCAGTTCAATCAGAAAAAATCATCAGGGTTGGCGCGATTAGTCTACGTTTATTAAAGGGATCTAATTTGCGGGGTTAACATCGTGAGTGAAACCTTTTTTTCGTGTCAGCCTATTTTCGATGATCGACAGCAGCACTGGGGAAGTGAGCTGCTTTTCCGTGAAGGCCTAGAAAACAAGTTTCCGTCAATTGATGAAGACACAGCCACATCAAGAATACTAAGTGCCAACTTCCTGTCTGGCAATGAATTGGACGACCAGTTGCGTTATGTGGTGAGCTTTTCCGAAACAGCCTTACTTGACGAGTTACCACTTTCGATGCCGGTGACGCGTCTTGTAATCTGTATCAGTGAGAAAACAAAACCCTCGCCTCTCCTATTAAATAAGCTTAGAGCCTATAAAAAAGCGGGCTTTATGTTACTCGCATCCAGTGCAGTGTTTTCAAATCACTGGATGGAGCATATCAACTTGTTTAACCTTGTGAGTGTAGATATGGATCGTGACGACCCCATGCGCTGGGTTGGAACCATCTCTGATTATCCTGATATCCGTTTTTTAATTCGAAAAGTGGAGAAGCAAGAAGAGTTTACACTGGCGCAGCAATTTGGATTTAGCTTGTTTCAAGGCTACTTTTTTGAACAGCCCGTCATCCGTCGTCAAGGTGATGTTGCACCATCCGTTATTACCTTGCTGGATGCCTGTATAATAATTAATCGAAGCCCCTATGACATTGACGAAATCACCGACGTGATATCGCGTGATGTGTCCCTGCTTTATAAAGTTGTCACCAGCGCCAATGTGTTGGCCAAGTCCAAGAAAAAGAGCATTTCTAATCCGAAACAAGCGGTCGTTTACCTCGGTTTAGAATCATTGCGCCGACTAATCTCTCTCTTAATCATGTCCAACATGAATCATCAGGAGTGTTTACATTTACAGAACGCAGCGATTTTGCGCGCAATTTTTATGCAACAAACTGCACCCATGTTGAAAGGACTCGATGCTGATGAAGGTTTTCTGGTTGGTGCTTTTTCTTTTTTAGATGCCATGTTGGGGTGCCCGATGGAAGATGTGGTGAGTCATCTCGATTTGAGTAAGGAAGCTAAGCAAGCCTTGTTGTCACAACATGGCCACTACGGCGCTTTGTTGGAATTATGCAAGCATATCGAACATGCTCATTGGGATTGGGTGTCGAAACGCTGTGAAAAACTCACACTAAAAGAGCGTATCGTGTTGAAAGCGTTTGAGAAAGCGCGGGAGCAAACGCAAACACTGGCCGCAACCATGCAGGTATAAGTATGAATCGAGTGGGAATGCGCTTAGCTATCGTTTTGATTGTGTTGGCAACACTGCTGCTAGGTGGATTTGGCTTTTATAACTATTATGTTGCGAAATCACGCTTAGAGTCGGATATGAATCAGGATTTGACATCCATTAGCCAACGGCTAAAACAGCGTTTGCCGACACTAATGTGGAACTATGATTTTGAGAATGTCCAAAACGATCTTAATAGTGAAATGGGCTCCCGCTATGTCCATCGATTGGAGCTTATCGATGCCAATGGTCAGTTTCGTTATGTTACGGATTCAAAAGGGACGCGCGCAGATTCTGAATTGAGTCAGTTGACAATTCCACTTGAATACGATGATCGCAGTCGCTCGATTAAAGTGGGTGATTTGATTATTTATCGAGATAGTCGATATATTGATAAGGAGCTTAATACCGAGATATTAAGGACGACGACCCAAATCGTTCTGCTGAACTTGCTGGTGGGTTTCTTTATTTGGAAATATGCTAAGCAAATCAGCCGAGCAGAGCAAAGCCGCGCCTACCTCGATACTGTTATTCATAGTTATACCGATGCACTTTTGGTGCTGGGTGAAAAACATTCCATCATTACTATTAACGACTCGGCTAAGCGGCTGTTTGAGCTTGAGTCTGTCCCGGATGAAGCCATCACATTGTCAGCCATTGTGTCACGCGTTAAGCCCAACTCGCGCGCTTATTTTTCACAGGCACTTTACGATTTGAATGGCAAGACCAATCGCTCTTATGAAATAGAAACCGAGAACGGAGAGCGAGTGGTGCAGGTGAAATCCACCCCCATCAAAGACGAAGACCCACGCGCGCTGAATGTAGCCATTATTCGCGATATCACCGAACAACACCTCGATAAACAAAAAGTCTCTAAAGGGGCGGAGCTGTTCTCCGCTATGAAGAGCTTGCAAGACAAATTTCTGATTCGAGAGGATTTCAGTAAAAGCTTCCATGATGTGCTCAAAATCTTGCTGCGTATTGGTGAAAGCAATCATGGCATTATTGTTGAAGTAGGTGGCAATGACGAACCCGAGTATGCGGGCTTACCTTATCATGTGCTTGCTCAGACTCGTCTGATCCAAAATGGTTACGTAGGCGATGAGTTTGTTCGTAACTTGTTGATTGAAATCATTGAGACCAAGCAAAGTAAACGGAGCCTGCAAATGGCGGGTGTTGCTGGCAATAACCAAAAAATGATCATCAATGTGTTAGGGTTACCGCTGTACATGTCGAACCAACTTGTAGGGGTGGTTTGTTTGTTCGATGAATCAACCACCTATGATGATGAGTTACAAAGCTGGATCGATCCGATTTTGTCGAGCCTGAGCTCAATGATTCATTTTGTTCAACAGAAAAACTTGAACGACATGATCTCTAAAGAGATGGCGAGAGCGAAAGAACAAGCGGAACGCGCCAATGAATCAAAGACTAATTTCCTAGCGATGATGAGTCATGAAATTCGCACACCGATGAATGGCATTGTAGGGATGTCGAATTTATTGATTGAGACGCCACTGACGCAACAGCAGCGCTATTTCGTCGACACCTTGCAGCATTCCTCTACCGCACTATTAAACATCATCAACGATGTGCTCGATTTGACCAAAATCGAAGCCGGTAAAATGACGCTCTCTAAACAAGTACTCAATGTGGCTGATCTTGTTCACGAATCCTTAAGCATCTTCACTGCCAAAGCGGCAGAAAAACAGTTGCGACTCCATTGTTATATTGATCCTCGTATGCCATGTGATATTGAACTCGATGCGGTCCGCTATAAACAAGTGATTATCAACTTAGTCGGCAATGCGGTGAAGTTTACTAAGCAAGGGCATATTTATGTTCGCTTGTATCAAGTGAGAGATGGCGAAGTCACGAATCTTGTCATGGAAGTGGAAGATACGGGGATCGGGATCCCAGAAGATCGCCATGAGGCTATCTTTGAAAACTTTACTCAGGTGGATAACTCGTATTCGCGCTCTTATCAAGGGACAGGTTTGGGCTTGCCAGTATGTCGTAAATTGCTCCGATTGATGGAGGGTGATATCACTATTCGGAGTGAAGAAAATAAAGGTACGACCTTTGTGTCTACCGTGCCTATTACCTTCACCGACTCACCGCACACACTGTTTGATGGTTATGAACTGAGCGCAGAAGAGAAAGCTCAGCAAGTCTGTTTGGTATCAGAAGATAATTTGCTCACCACAACATTGGCAGCATATCTCGATCGCCTGTCTGTCTCGTTTGTCACTGTTACTGAGGGGGCGCAAGTTGATACGCGAGATAGCGAACAGCTAACCTTGATGATTGATCAAGACAAGATGCAGAGCTGTCAGCATCTGGTGGGCAAAGTCGCTAAAAGTATCGCCATTAGCCACAATGGGCATCACGATACAGGCATGCAGACGTTGACATGCCCGATTAATTACAGCGAGTTGTATCGGGTGCTGACGTCTGATGAGGCGGATCTTGATGACAATCTTGCAGCAGTCGGACAGTACGACAATATTCGCTTTGATTTAAATGTCTTGGTCGCGGAGGATCACTTAGTCAACCAAGACTTAATCGATATTATTCTTGCCAAACTAGGTTGCAAGCGTACGCTGGCTGAGAACGGCAAAGAAGCACTTGAACTGCATAAAAAAACACCTTTCGATATTATTTTAATGGACTGTCAAATGCCAGAAATGGATGGCTTTGAAGCAACGCGTCGTATTCGTGAATTTGATAAGCACACACCGATTATTGCGGTAACCGCGAATGCGTTGTCGGGGGACGCAGAGCGTTGCTTGGACGCTGGTATGAATGGGCATTTGGCCAAACCTTTTAGCAAAGATCAGTTGATTGAGCTGCTGATCCTCTATTCCAGCAACGATGCAGTCCATTATGACGATCAGCACGATAACGATGAGCTGGATTTGGAAGACTTAGATGAAAACGCTTTGGCGGCAGGTAAACACACCAGCGAGTATGACAAAGACATAAATACAGATATTGAACCTGATCCCGGTCATCGTGTGAATGGAGCGGCAACCATGAAATCTACTGAGCCTCCCGTCGATATTGCTCATGTCAAAGAGCAGGTGGGTGATAGCATGGATCTGGTGAAAATGATCCTTGATAAGTATGTGAATAATCAGAGCAATGACTTAGAAAAAATGGAAGCGGCGTTCGATGAGCAAGATGTCGTCGCTGTTAAAAAGCTCGCCCATAAAATGAAGGGCGCGGCGGCAATGATAGGTGCGAATGCGCTTTCGGGGATTTGCTTGGAGCTTGAGAAGTCACAAACAGATGATACTGAAACATTGAAGGGCTATTTACCGACAATTCGTGAACACACCCAAGCTATTGTTGAGCAGGTCTCGAGCCTACCGGAAACACCTTGATACATCCCGTCATGCTCGTTAGCATGGATAACGTGTCAACTTAGATTAAAAAATAAAGACCAATCAAACACCTAGTGCTTGCCTCTCGAGTCGAGTACTAGGTTTTATTGTGAGGAAAGGCAGATGAACAAAAGTGCTGTGATGGTTTGCGCCGCCACCTTGCTACTTAGTGGCTGTGGGGACCAGGCGACCTCTGCACCGTCCGATACGCCAGCTCGGCCCGCTAAGCTGTTGACGGTAGCTATCGGTCATGAAGGGATTACCCGTCAATTTCCCGCCCAAGTTGAAGCCGATGACAAGGCATTACTCTCCTTTCGTGTATCAGGCGTGATAGAGAGCATGCCGGTGAAAGCAGGTATGGATGTGAATCAAGGCGATAGCTTAGCGGAGCTAGATAGCCAGCAATATCGTCTGCAGCTAGACAAGGCCAAGGCACAGTATCAGCTTGCTCAGGTGCAGTTCAATCGCGCAGAACGTCTACATAACGACAAAGTCATATCTGAGCAGCGCTTTGACGAAGCGCGCTCCGCCTTGAGTGAAGCAGCTGCGGGTTTAGAGCAAGCGCAGACGAATGTGAATTATACGCAGCTAAAAGCACCTTATTCCGGTACCGTGTCTTTGCGAATGAAAGAGGTCAATGAGTTTGCCCGAGCTCAAGAGCCCGTTCTCCACATTCAGTCGAAAGATATTATCAATGTCAGCTTTCAGTTACCTGAGCGTTACTTCCATTATTTTAGTCAGCAAGCGGAGCAGTTAACGCCATTTGTGACGTTTGATGCGTATGGCGACCGTCGCTTTCCTGCCCAGCTTAAGGAAATGGATACAGAAGCGGACACGAAAACAGCGTCTTATCGCGTCACAGTGAGCTTGATGCGGCCACAAGCCGTGAATGTCTTGCCGGGAATGGCAGCGAAGGTGAGTGTCACCATACCGACAGATACAGAGACCTCCATTCCTGCCTCTGCAATGATCAAGAAAGGGGAAAATCTTGGTGTCTGGCGAGTCGACCCGCAAGGTGTTGTGTCTTTCACGCCCATTCGTTTAGAGGATGGCAAAGTGAGCGAAGGCCTTGGAAATGGCGATGTGATTGTCGCGACAGGCGCGAGTGCGCTTCAAGAGGGCGATCGGGTACGAGCTTGGGTGAAGGAGCGTGGACTATGAAAGCAATCACAAAACTCTTGGGTATTTGGCTCGGTGTATTGCTCCTTTCGGCGTGCCAGCCTGAGTCAGCTCCTCGCGAGGTGACAACGCCGGTGGTGACAACCTTTACGGTGCACCATCAGCAACAAGATGAACGTATTACTTTCCCTGCGGTGGCCGCCGCGGCAGATAAAGCAACGTTAGCGTTTCGGGTTCCCGGTGAGGTGCAGCAAATTAACGTAAAAGCGGGTGATCTGGTCAAGAAAGGCGATGTACTGGCGCGACTTGAACCAACGGACTATCGCTTAGCGGTCGAGAACGCCAGTGCGCGCTTTGATGTCGCGGATGCTCAATATCGTCGCTCGGCACCCTTGGTTGAACAAGGTATGCTGGCTCAATCACAATTTGATGAGCTAAAAGCACAGCGCGAAATTGCGCAAGCAGAATTGGCACTCGCGAAGCTGCATTTATCTTACGTTGAGCTGAAAGCACCGGAAAATGGCGTTATCTCTCGTGTCAGTGTGGAGCCATTTGAAACCATTGCCCCTGGGCAAGCGATCATGAATATCCACGATGCCACACGTGCCGACATTCGTATTCAAGTCCCTGATATTTTGTTTAGTCGCAATGCCGGTGTAAACACGCAATCGGTGCAAACGCGATTGGTCCCCGAAGTGATTACCCAACAAGGCAATACCTTCAAGGCGTCGATCGACGAATATACCGCCGAGCCGGATCCGCAAAGCGGTGCCTTTGTGGTGACCTTAACGATGCCGATGCCAGAGCAACAATTCATTCTCGATGGTATGCCCGTTCAAGTCAGTATTTCTCGTCAAGGCTTGCAGTTAACCCGTACAGGGCTCTCTATACCGATAGAAGCGGTGTTTAACCAAGATGGTGACCCGCTTGATCGCGAGCACAGTTATGTATGGCTCTTGAATGCTGAGGACAATACCGTGCACAAGCAGCAGATTGAGATGGGGCGCATTCACGGTCACCGGATTGAAGTGGTTGAAGGGTTGAAACAGGGTGATCGCATTGTTGTTGACGGCGCGAATCAACTGGCCGATGGGCAAACCGTACAGCTCGCGTCACAAGAGGAAAAGAGATCATGAAGCAAGGCGTGGCAGGTTATTTTATTCAAAACAAAGTTATCAGTTGGATGATTACACTGATCTTTTTGATTGGGGGTACCATCGCGTTTTTGGGGCTAGGGCGTTTAGAGGATCCGGCCTTTACCATTAAAGATGCAATGGTCATCACCAGCTATCCTGGTGCAACGCCGCAGCAGGTTGAAGAAGAGGTCACTTATCCGCTTGAAAAAGCGGTACAGCAGCTTACCTATGTCGATGAAGTTCGCTCTATTTCCAGTCGTGGCCTTTCACAGATCACGGTTAAAATGAAACCCAAATATCGTTCCGATGATCTTCCCCAGATATGGGATGAGCTGCGCCGAAAAGTGAACGATGCACGGGGACAACTTCCTCCCGGCGTGAWCCCGCCACAAGTGATGGATGACTTTGGTGATGTGTACGGAATTTTATTGGCGATAACCGGTGACGGATATAGCTATAGCGAGCTTAAAGACTATGTGGATTATTTGCGTCGTGAGCTTGAATTAGTCCAAGGGGTGGGCAAAGTACAAGTGACGGGTACGCAACAGGAACAAGTCTTTATCGAGGTGTCGATTCAGCGTTTGAGCAGCTTGGGTATTTCTCCTAATACCTTATTTAACCTGCTGGCAACCCAAAACCTGGTGAGCAATGCGGGAGCTGTACGAGTGGGGGATGAGTATATTCGTATTCACCCTACCGGCGAGTTCTCGTCTGTGGATGAATTGGGCAACTTGATCCTCACCGAAGCGGGCTCACAAGGGCTGATTTATCTGCGCGACGTTGCGGATGTAAAACGGGGATACCAAGAAGTCCCTAGCCAAGTGCTGTCTTATAACGGTCAGCAGGCGCTGCAAGTGGGTATTTCATTCGCGGATGGCGTCAATGTGGTGGAAGTTGGGAAGAACGTCGATAAACGTTTGGCGGAGCTCAATGATAATCAGCCCGTTGGTATTCAAGTGCATCATGTGTATAACCAGCCCGATGAAGTCGACAACTCGGTCAGCGGTTTTGTGTCTAGTCTTGGGCAAGCGGTGGCGATCGTTATTATCGTGTTGCTCTTTTTTATGGGACTGCGCTCGGGCCTTTTAATTGGCTTGGTGTTACTGCTAACCGTGCTGGGCACGTTCGTGTTTATGCGCTACTTCGATATTAATTTACAGCGTGTTTCACTCGGTGCCTTGGTCATTGCGCTTGGCATGCTGGTGGATAACGCCATTGTGGTGGTTGAAGGTATATTAGTCGGCTTAAAACGCGGCCGAACGCGAATGCAGGCCGCGCACGATATTGTCACTCAGACCAAGTGGCCTTTGTTGGGGGCGACCGTGATTGCGGTTACAGCGTTTGCGCCGATTGGTTTATCTGAAGATGCAACCGGTGAGTATTGCGGCACCTTGTTTACGGTTCTGCTGATCTCCTTGATGCTCAGTTGGTTTACAGCCATTACGCTGACGCCCTTTTTTGCCAGCATGTTTTTCAAAGAAACCACCGTCTCCGAGGACGATGAGCAATCGGATCCCTACAATGGCGTGCTGTTTGTGATTTATAAACGATTCTTATCGTTTTGTATGCATCATGCCTATCTGACTCTAGTTGTCATGGTCATTGCGCTGGGAGCCAGTGTTTACGGGTTTAGCCATCTGAAACAATCTTTCTTCCCTGACTCAACCACACCGATGTTCATGGTGGATTTGTGGCTGCCTGAAGGGACAGATATTCGGGCGACCCAAGGCACCTTGGATGATGTCTCAAGCTGGTTGAGTGAACAAGAAGGGGTGAGCTATGTATCGACCAGTGCTGGGAAAGGGTCTCAGCGCTTTATGTTGACCTATTCACCAGAGAAAACTTACGCCGCGTATGGTGAGCTGATCGTCCGTGTGGATGAGTATGCCCATGTAAAACCCACGATGGGACTGGTGCGTGCACATATTCAGCAGCAATATCCGAATGTTCAACTTAAGCTCAAACCGATCACTTTAGGGCCGGCTTCGGGGTCAAAAATTGAAGCGCGGATTATCGGACCTGAGCCGACGGAATTGCGAGCTATTGCTAAGCAGGTGGAAGCGCGTCTTCATCAAGACCCAGATGCCGTCAATATTCGTCATGATTGGCGCGAACGTACCAAAGTGCTCGAACCTGAGTTTAACGAGAGCCAAGCGCGTCGCTACGGGATTACCAAAAAAGACGTGGACGATCTTTTAACCATGACCTTCAGTGGCAAACGTATTGGCGTGTATCGTGATGGCACCAATTTAATGCCCATTGTGGCCCGCTTGCCGGATGAGGAGCGCGTCAATATTAATACCCTCGAAGGGATGAAGATCTGGAGCCCTGTGCTGAAAGATTATATTCCTTTGCAACAGGTGATCCTCGACTATGACCTTCGTTGGGAAGACCCCATCATCATGCGTAAAAATCGCAAACGCATGCTAACCGTGATGGCTGACCCCGATCCATTGGGTGGCGTCACGGCGGCAACTTTATTGACGCGGGTCCGCAGTGATATTGAGTCGATTCCTCTTCCTGAGGGCTACCGTATTGAATGGGGCGGTGAGCATGAGTCATCCACAGAAGCGAAGGAAGGGCTGTTTAGTATTATGCCTCTGGGTTACCTCTTTATGTTCTTGGTAACCATACTGCTGTTTAACTCGGTGAAAGAGTCGTTAATTGTTTGGTTAACCGTGCCGCTTGCAGTTGTCGGGGTGACCACGGGTCTGCTCTTACTGAATACGCCGTTCGGATTTATGGCATTACTCGGCTTCTTGAGCCTAAGTGGTATGCTGCTGAAAAATGGGATTGTATTGATTGACCAAATCAATATAGAGGTTGCCAGTGGCAAACAGCGCTACCAAGCGGTCGTGGACGCGGCAGTAAGTCGTGTTCGTCCGGTTTGTATGGCTGCGGTGACGACCATTTTAGGGATGCTGCMGTTGTTACCGGATGTATTTTTCCGCCCAATGGCAGTGACTATCATGTTTGGATTGGGCTTTGCGACCGTGCTAACACTGATTGTGGTGCCTGTACTGTATCGGATTTTTTATCAAATCCATTATCACCGTAATGCCTGATACGACTAAGCACCGCAACCGCGGTGCTTTTTTTATGTCAGTGTCTCAAGGTTGAGGCTGTGGATAACTGCAGAACTATCCACAAAAACAGTTAATAACTCGGTGAATTACGTCGCTAAGGGGCATCAGAAGCGCGATAGTTAAATGTCAATATGCTGAGTAAGACTTTTATAGAGCAGTCACACTCAAACCGGATGCTAAATGTAACTATTTGATTGCCAAAAAGAGAGCGTAAGAGGTTGAGTTGGCATGGCAAAGCAGCTTACCGAAACGGTAAGGCTGCTTTACGATAAATAAAGAGAAACTAACTAATTTGCTTGAGGGATAGGGTTAAGTCAAAGGTTGCCATCGGCTCATCGCCATGAAGCGTGGGGCAGGTAGCCACAATGGTGACAGGCTGGTTGACACGCTCACCGGTTTCGATGGTTTCGCGGATCATGGCTTGGATTTTTTGCCCATCGAGGCAGGTAAAAATCACATCGTCTTCTGGGCGCTTATGAAAATCTGCCGTGACTGCTTTGAAAGCGAGACTGATTTTAATCCCGTGTTGCTCGGCCATCGCCATGGCAAGAAAACCGCCAGCCACATCGGCACCTACTGCTAGCGCGCCAAAATACATGCTGTTTAGGTGGTTTTTAGTCCGGCGTCCTAATGGGATTCTCATCTGTACGTGCTGATCGTCAATGGCAAGAATCTTGGGCCGACACCAACCAATCATAGGAACTTTGAGAAACCCAAACAGCGAAAGGTGCTGATTAGCGCGCGCCAAAGGGGAAGAAAACATACACACTCCTTGTTAATCTGGTCATACCTGTTCAAGCTACTCGTTGCTACACTGCGGCGTCAACATTTCATTAACAACAATGCGGAGTGGATAGCTAAGATTGAGGCTGTGGCAGTAAACCTTGATAATCAGCACGTGCAATAAGGGCAACGGTCTTGTTGTCGTTTATCTCTCCTGCCGCAATGCGTGCTCTTGCTTCGGCCACGGTCATCAGACGGAGTTGGATAAACTCATCATCATCCAGATTCATTTCAGTCTGGGTGAGGCCAGAAGCCAGATAGAAGTGCTGAACTTCATCACAAAATCCAGGCACAGGGAGTGCAGAGCCCAGCGAGTACCACGACGTGGCTTGGTAGCCCGTTTCCTCTTCAAGCTCACGCTTTGCACCTTCTAGCGGGCATTCATCACGCTCTAAAGTCCCAGCGGGCGCTTCCAGCAACCATTGATTAACCGCGGGTCGAAATTGATTGAGCAACACAAGGCGGCCATCCTCAAGTATGGGTAAAATGACTGCCGCGGCTGGATGGCGAATGACATGATGCCGATGAGGACGCCCATCCGGCAATACGGTTTGTGTCTCTACCAACGACAGGCGTTTCCATTGGTGGTAAATTGTCTCTTTCATCCCTATCCTCAACGCGTGTTGCACCCGTTTTTAGTGCAGTGTTTTGTTGTAAAGTATGGTAGCATTCGCGACCTTAAATGGCGCTACTGCGCGCTTTGTCATAGAAATACCATTGGAGTAATACCTTGCAATTTGACGATCTGGGATTAGATAGACGTTTACTGTCGCTCATTGCCCACCGTGGATTTGAAAAGCCAACCGATATCCAGCGACAGKCGATTCCTGTTGTTATGGCCGGGAAGGATCTGTTGGCCTCCTCAAAAACGGGCTCAGGGAAAACGCTGGCTTTTTTATTGCCGGCGATGCAGCGCGTGCTACGTACTAAACCTCTCAGTCGTCGCGACCCACGTGTTTTGGTGCTCGCGCCAACACGAGAGTTGGCAAAGCAAGTGTATGGGCAATTGCGTATGCTGACCAGTGGTACACCCCATAAAGCCGCATTGGTATTGGGGGGGGAAAACTTTAACGAGCAAGCGAAAGTTTTCCGTCAGTCACCCACTTTCGTTGTGGCCACGCCTGGGCGTCTTGCCGATCATCTGAAACAGCATCACTTGTCGTTAGCTGGATTGGAAATGCTGATCCTTGATGAAGCCGATCGTATGCTCGATCTTGGATTCAAGGCGCAATTAGATGCCATTAACGAGCAAGCCAACCATCGTTTACGCCAAACGCTCATGTTTTCTGCGACGCTGGACCATCAGCAAGTGACAGACATGGCTGCAGGGCTGCTTAAGTCCCCTAAACGCATTGCGGCGGGAGAAACGCATACGCTACATAGTGACATTGAACAGCATTTTGTACTGAGTGATCATCTTGATCACAAGCATGCGCTATTGGATCACTTAATGGAAGCTAATGCGCACAAACAAGTGATGGTCTTTACCGCAACGCGCGCAGACACTGAGCGTCTTGCGGAGAGATTTAACCAAGCCGGCTATAAAGCCATTGCCTTGAGCGGTGAGCTTAACCAGTCATCTCGTAATCGTATTATGGATGAGTTTGAGCGCGGCCTTCATGATGTCTTGGTCACTACGGATGTGGCATCCCGTGGTCTGGACTTGCTTAACGTTTCTATGGTGATCAACTTTGATTTACCGAAGCATGCGGAAGAATATATTCACCGTGTGGGGCGTACAGGGCGAGCTGGGCATCAAGGTTTGGCTTATTCATTGGTTGGCCCGAAAGACTGGCGAAGCTTTAAAAACATTGAAGCTTTTTTGCGTTTGAGCTTATCTTTCACTGCGATTGAGGGCCTAACGGGTAAATTTAAAGGTTTCAAAGAGAAAAAGTCGGCCAAGCCTCAGTCGAAAGGGCCTGCGAAACGTAAAAAGCCAACTCAAAAGGCGAAGCCGAAAGCACCTAAGAAACGCGATAAGAGCTTTTATAACAATGTGCCTGCTGGCGATACGCCCATGATGCGGAAAAAACCTAAACCAGAATAGAGCAAAATACGGCTTATCGAACAAAAGGAGGGGTATCCCTCCTTTGTTTTATCTATTATGCCGGCGGCTAGCTACAATCAGAAAGATATTCGCTGTATATCACTAAATTTTGTACACCAATGAAACTTTGTATTGCTTAGCGCTATGATGCCCAAAAATCTCACTTTTCTTTGGTGAAACTGTGCTTTTTTGCAGCAATTTAATTACATATTACGTACACTGTGCAGCAATCGTTGCTTGATGGTTAAGCAAATGCGGGTTGGAGTGTGCAGTAGACGGCTGCATACAAGATTCATTGACTATTAATAGGAAACGCTGTGGAAACTGCATTGGTCGTTGCTTTTATCACTGCTGCTGCGTGGATTGTGCGCCGCGAACGTGCCGCGCAATAAGCGCCTCACGAGATAACTTGCTGACTAGGCCCTTTAAAATCTCATTCTGTCAGTAAAAAAGCCTTCTCTTTTGAGAAGGCTTTGTTATTTATCGCGCACTGAATAGGCGCGTACTGAAGAGGGAAGTGAGGTTAGTTGTCGTAGTAATCGCCGTCTGCTACCTCATGAAAATCTTCAACTTGGCTCGCGGCTTTAAAATCCGCAGCCGGTTTTGTAAGCCGTCGACGTAACATCGACACTTGCTCTTCCAAGCGATGTGCGGTTTCGATATTACCTTCTTGATAGGCCTCTTGAATTTTTCTTTCAAATTCATCAATACGTTGAGTCATCACCATCGTTTTACCCTCCGACAGTTCCCACGCACAATGACGGCGAACGTCCTGACATGGGTTTTATCACCACGCACACAAGACACACACCACCTTCATAGGTGGCATACGTATCTCACATAAAGTTAGTTTAATATAGCGATAAAGCCAGTGAGAGAGGTCACACTGACACGGTCACCCAGAGTAGGAAAGAATAGGGTGGATGACCGTGGCCTATTAATACAGGTATCTGACTGAAAAAATCAACCTATTTTCTTCAAGACCGTTTGCCCGCCACGTCGCACCGAGTGAAAGTGTCTCTGTTGAATGAAAGCGGCCACCAAGTTCAACGATACTTTTACTGTCATCTTTGTCGAAAATAATCGAGCCTATGTATGTATCTGCTTCAAAAGATGGAGCTACCCATGCTCTAAGCCCTCCACCTATAACTGTTGTTAATTCACCTGTCTCATAGTGGGGCGCTTCGGGGCGTTTTAGCCAAGCTCCTTCAATTTCTCCGTAGATATCGACAAAGTCATTGATGGGAGCATGAAAACCAGCTCCGACAGAGGAAAACCAGTCGCCTTCAAACTGTGAGTCACCTCTCGCGACAAGGTGAGCGCCGTCAGCGATTACGAATTTGGTCGAAGCGCCTAACCCTCCGGGGTTTGAGAGGACGTCAAATTGAAGGTAGTTATAGTTAAAATTCGTCGCTCCTGCTGCTGATGAGAACAGCAGCGCTGATATGAAGCCAAACTTAGTTAGATAGTGCACTAGGTTACTCCTTAATAATTAGGGCCTAGTTTAAAGAACATAGATCGTACTGTGCAACTTTGGTTTATCAGGTTGTTAGTTCGATATGTGATTTTAAGTTAAATTGAAACTGCAAGTTTAATCCTAAAATTATCTATGTTTTTTTCGTAAAAAAATATTTGCACCATGGCGGTGTTCACGTTAGCGTAAAGGCTCATGAAGAAAAAGCAGCCCGATGAAGCTGCATGCAAGCACAGGATTAAGCCCATGAGTGTACACCCGACAGATGATGTAAGAATTCAACAAATTAAAGAGTTGCTGCCACCGATCGCTGTATTAGAAAAATTCCCCGCTACAGAGATAGCAGAGAAGACCGTGTTCGATGCACGTCAATCTATTCATCATATTTTGAATGACGAAGACGATAGATTGGTGGTCGTAGTCGGCCCTTGCTCCATTCACGATCCAAATGCTGCCAAAGAATATGCCAGCAAGCTCAAAGCTCTCCGAGAAGAGCTTAATGATGATTTGGAAGTGGTGATGCGCGTTTATTTTGAAAAGCCGCGCACGACGGTGGGTTGGAAAGGCCTGATTAATGACCCTTATCTAGACAACAGTTTCAAGATTAACGATGGCCTGCGTTTAGGAAGAGAACTCCTCCTTGATATTGCCAATATGGGCCTACCGGCGGCAGGCGAATTCCTCGATATGATCACGCCGCAATACATGGCCGATTTAATCAGTTGGGGCGCTATTGGTGCGCGTACCACTGAGTCTCAAGTGCATCGTGAGTTGGCATCAGGCTTGTCGTGCCCGGWTGGTTTTAAGAACGGTACGGATGGCAATATTAAGATTGCGACGGATGCTATTCGCTCAGCAAGCGCGCCGCATCAGTTCTTATCGGTAACCAAATACGGCCATTCTGCTATCGTTGCAACGGCAGGAAACGATGATTGCCACCTGATCCTTCGTGGCGGCAAGGCGCCGAACTATAGCGCAACAGATGTTGATCAGATCTGTTCATCGCTTGCAGGCGCCGGGCTGCGCCAAAAGGTAATGATTGATTTTAGCCACGCGAACAGTAGCAAGCAGTATCAAAAGCAAAAAGAAGTTTGCAACGATGTGGCGGGACAAATTGCTGGCGGCAATGACGCAATCTTTGGCGTCATGATTGAAAGTCATCTGATTGAGGGGCGCCAAGATCTGATTGAAGGGCAGTCGCTCACTTATGGACWAAGCATCACCGATGGGTGTATTGGCTGGGAAGACACCGAGCTAACTCTACGTCAGCTAGCGGGCGCAGTAAGAGCCAGACGAGGCGCAAAACAGCAGCGTAAGAGCGCTTAAAAAGAAAAGGGCCAGCGTATAATACTGGCCCTTATTTTATTATCGTGCGATGGACTTACTGTGTGAGCATTACTGTACTTGAAAGATAGATTGAAACTCGCGCTTGAGCGCGGGTTTTAAACGCGCCTGTTTTAATTGCTTGGATAAGTCTTTAACGCAACGTTTAAGCACATCGTCCAGTACCTGTGCTTTGTAGTTCTCTTGCTCGTCTTCGGACATGTCATCGAGTTTGACGTTTTGCAATTCGTTGAGCGTATCAATCCCGACATAACTTTGGCTGATTGCCACCAAAGCATGAAACTGGTCGAAACTGTCGAGCACATTTTGCGCACTAGCAGGGAGCTTTTCCCATGCTTCACGCACACTAGGCTCTGCCGCGTCATGAACTGAGGCTATCATCGTGTACATGGCTTCAGGAGCATTTTCATAACGAATCACGCTTTGCAGTTCTGGGGAAAACTCGTCAAAACTCATATTGGTACTGCTGGTATCGGACATGCACCGACTCTCCTTCACTTTTTATGCTAAGCCCACGTCGTTATGAGCGACTTGCGGCTTTTCGGTCTTTCTTTTCGTTATTCTCTGTACGCTCACTGCGTGTTTGGTCGTCCAGTGGCACGACGGTATCGGTGGCCAAGGTGGCACGGTTTTCACCTGCGAGCAAGCCGCCTTTCTCAATGGTGAGCTGCTCGGTATTGAGCACGCCTTTCATTTTACCTTGCGAGAGAATGTCAATCGCATCGGCTTCGCATTGTCCTTCAACCAAACCGTTAATCGTAATATGCTTGGCATGAATCGTACCGCGGAAGTGTCCGGTTGCTGAGATAACCACGGCATTAGCCTGAGTGATATTGCCTTCACCAAAGCCATCAATTTGGATATCTCCGTCAAGCTCAATATCACCAACAACCTTGCAGTTTTTTGCCACGATTGACAAACCAAGGTTACGGTTTGGGGTTGAACGAAACAGGCCCATAGTTTGTACTCCACAATCCATTTCCTACCAGTATATCATCTGGTGTCAGGCTATGTGTCGCGATCTTTTCACTCAAGCCTGACTAACATGTGATCCTGATACCAGTCTGTGTGCCTGTTTGTGCCGAATTATTCAGCACTTAGTTGGAGCGCAATTGCTCGGCTATGCCCAACTTGCTATAACACGATTATTATCTCGATGAGGACATGGATCATGTCAATGCTATTAACGCCCTATCAACAACGTGTCATCGGTTGCTTGCTGGAAAAAGAAGTGACTACGCCTGACTACTATCCACTGACCTTAAATGCACTCACGACAGCGGTAAATCAAAAAAGTAATCGAGAGCCTGTCTATGCGCTCACCGACGCCGACGTGTTAGACGTCGTAAATTCGCTTATCGATGCACGTCTTATCAGCCCACAGGAAGGGATGGGAAGCCGTGTCTGCAAGTATCAGCATCGTTTTTGTAATACGCCTTTCGGTAATTTGACGTTTACGGATCAAGAAAAAGCGATTATTTGCGTGCTGTTGTTACGTGGCCCACAGACTGCAGGTGAGCTGCGCACACGGACGCAAAGGTTATGTGAATTTGCCGATATGCAGCAAGTAGAAAGCACGTTGAGTGCCATGATAGAGGCCGAATGGATAATGAAGCTAGCACGTGAGCCGGGTAAACGGGAATCGCGCTACATCCATTTATTTGGTGAATTAACCGAAGCGAGCGCTGAAAGCGAAATGAGACCCGAAACAGAAACGCTAGAGCTAAGCTTAGATAACGCCGCGGTGCCAAACCCATCTCACGGGACGCAGCATGCATTGGAAGCGCGGGTTGATGCGCTTGAGCAAGAGGTCGCCAGCCTGCGCGAGGCATTAAACGCGCTATTATCCAAATAAAAAAACATGAGCGAGTCGTGGTTCGTTTACTTGGTTCGTACGCGGCACAATGCTTTGTATTGTGGCGTGTCGACGGATGTTGAGCGCCGCTTTCAACAACATCTCAGTGGCAAAGGTGCGCGTGCGTTGCGAGGGAAAGGGCCACTTTCTCTGGTATGGCAATCTCCTGCAATGAGCAAACAAGCCGCCATGCAGTTGGAATATCAGATAAAACAGTGGCCCAAACAGCGCAAAGAAGCCTTATGTCAGGGCTGTGATGACGTCCATCGATGGGAGTMGTAAAGGGCATATGCATTGGTTGCTTGACTATGAATTTGAGTAGCGTAGGTAAGGAGTATGCTGTTTCAGTAAGGTAAGTAGTTGATCGACGCCCATGGCGGGATAGTACAAGTGACCTTGAATATAACGACAGCCGATTTGGGCTAAGTAGTCCTTTTGGGCTTGGTGTTCGACGCCCTCTGCGACCACTTTCAAGCCTAAGAGATCCGCCATGCCAATCACGGCTTGGCAAATCACTGCATCGTCTTTGCATTCGGGGAGTTGGTCGATAAAGCTGCGATCAATTTTAACCGTATCGACAGGGAAATGTTTCAAATAGGCCAGTGATGAATAGCCGGTGCCAAAATCATCAATCGCTAGTGATATACCCGCTTCGGTGAGCGTGTGCAATGTCTGTTGATTTTGTTCCAAATTTTCAATAAACACTTGCTCGGTTAATTCGATTTGCACGCGCTCTGCTGGTACTTGGTGGCGTTCGATGGCYTGTAAAATCGTATCAGCCAGAAAACTGTCTTGAAATTCATGCCCAGAGACATTAATAGCAAGCATCGGCGGTGCGCAACCCTCAGTGAGTAGCATGGCATAATGCTCTAGCGCTTTGTTAATGATCCAATTCCCCAGTTGTTGCATCAATCCTGTATCTTCAGCAGTACGGACGATGGTGTCAGGCGAAATGATAGTCCCCCCTTCATCTTGCCAGCGGACTAAGGCTTCAATGCCGACGATACGCTGCGTTTTTAAATCAACCTGAGGCTGAAAATGCAGCATCAATTCATTGCCTTGGATGGCTTTGCGAATGGTGTATTCGATGTCGCGCTTTTGCTGAAGGTGGTCACGCATCGCCATTTGAAATACGACCACACGGTGGTGCACGAGTTGTCGTGCTCGATGCGCAGCGGTATCGGCGTGGCGTAGTAATTCATGAGCCGGCATAGATGTGTCATAGCGATACGCCACACCAATCGCGCAGCTAGGTAAAACAGTCACTCCCTGAACTTGGCATTCTTTTTCTACACTCAAGCGTACCTGCTTGGCGTGTATCTCGGCTTCTAAAGGCGATAGATCGGTGCGCAGCATGACAAAATGTTCATCACTGGTTCTGGCTAAATAAGCTTGTGGAGGCAATAGATTTTGTAAGCGTTTGGCGATGGTAGTTAATACGTCATCGTGAATGCGGTAGCCATGAAGATCATTGATTTCCTTAATATTATCAATGTCGATACAAATCAGCGACAGCGTACGCGTTGCCGAGAGCGTCTTATTAATGGTGTGCTGAATGTGATTAAGCAGTGCATGGCGATTTGGCAGATAGGTGAGGGGATCATGATTAGCAATAAAATGTAGCTGATTTTCAACGTCTTTGCGTTGAGCGATTTCATTTTGCAGTCGAGCAATGGTCGCTTGTTCAGCTTTTCTCGCCATCAAATTGATTTCAATTAAATACAAGGCAATACCTACTAAGATCGTGACGACCAACCCAGAGATGTAAATGAGCATTGGCAAAGATAAAAAGTGTTCCGATTCAGGGCTGTTCCACAATGTGACGACAAACTCGGGGCTAGCGCCGGTTAGCGTGAGCCCAACTTGTCCTGTTGCCACTCCATTAGGTGGTATGTCCCCGAATACGGCGCGCCCATCACTTGTAGCGYAGAGCGTCAGCTTCTGAAATGTATCGAGATAATCGGCTGCTAGGTGGCTGATATGTTCTGCAATATCGAGAGTGCCACCGAGATAGTAGTCAGGCGTATTCCGGTTTTGCGTATAGATAGGGTGCGCAATATGCCAGTTATGAAGCGACTCTACATCCATATGAGAAAGCTGAGCGTTATCGTCTCCGACAACGTCAAACGGGAATTGCTCGGGCTTTTCTGAGTCACTTTGGGGGTAATGCCAACGAATCTTGCGATCAGACTCAGCCCAGAACAAGGCTTGAAAGTGAACGTCATTCCCCTGATGGGCTAGCACTAATGCTTGCCATGTCGAGTACGTCGAGGGAATGTTTTTTTCTATCTCGCTGGCAAGCACACTGAGTTCATTAAGGTGAGCATTCATGTGACGCGTTAACGCGTCAGCAAAGGRTTTTGCTTCGACGCTTAATAGCTGCTCGGTGCGCAGTCGTTGTTGTTCTTGTGCGGTATTAAATAAGGAAAAAGTGGCAATCAGGATAGCAAAGCAGATCATCGCAATCACGAGTATAGCGCGGCCGCGAGGTCGAAATGGGCGCTTCGCAATGGAGAGACGGTCATCGATGTTTAGTGTCGTTCTCTGTAAGGGCATGGTCGTGAGAGCTATATCATGGTGGCTTCAAGTGTATGTGACACGAGTGACTCAAGTCGTATCAATAGTGAGACAAATCTGAGACTCCCTCTTTGATAAGGGATAGGTAAAGCGTAGCAGCTGTTAAGGGG